>NZ_JABXWD010000720.1 GCF_019173545.1 Candidatus Magnetobacterium casense
TGGACTCGATGGACTTTCTCGATATCGTGCTCTCCCTGACAAAGGAGTACAAGATCGATATACCGGACTCCGACTTCAGCCACCTCCGGACAATGAAGGATACCTTGGACTACCTGATGCCCAAGATATCATGAACGATGTCAAGACATACATCCCGCACAGAGAACCATTCCTGTTTGTCGATGAGATCGTCGAACTCGACGACAAGAGCATAAAAACCAAAAAGTACATCGGCAGCGGAGAGTACTTTTTCAAGGGCCACTATCCCGGCTACCCCGTGATGCCCGGGGTGCTGATGTGTGAGGCCATGATGCAGTCTGGCGCCATCCTTATCGCCCATTGCCAGAACAAGGACCTCCTGAGTGATGTCCCCGTTGTCTCAAAGATTAACAACGTGAAGTTTAAGAACATGGTGCTGCCTGATTGCACTATCGAAATGCACGTAGAACTTACCGATAAGATATCAAGCGCTTATTATCTCAAGGGCAAGGCATTTGTTAATTCAAAGGTAGTGGTGTCGATGGACTTTGCCTGCGCCCTGGTAAAGAAGGGAGAGAATACGTAAAGATGAGCTTTTTGGGACTTGAGAATAAGAAAATTATTGTATTTGGTGTGCGTAACAAGAAAAGCATTGCCTACCACACTGCGGCGCTCCTGCAACAAGAGGGCGCAGAGTGTCTGTTCGTTGTCAGGGATGAGGACATTAAGGCCAAGGTGGCTGCACTCTTCCCGGGCAAGGAGATATTCACATGCAACGTGAAAGAACAAAAATCCATAGATGACCTGTATACAAACATATCGGGTCGCTATCAGAAAATAGACGGCATGTTACATTCAATAGCGTTTGCTAATATCCCGGACAATTATGTCTCTTTCCATGAAATGAACAAGGCAGACTTCCTGGAGGCCATTGACATATCGTGTTTTTCGCTGACCAATCTTGCCAACACCTTTAAGGGCCTGTTTGCTACGGATGCCTCCGTGGTAACGCTTTCCGTGCCCTTTACGCGGATCGCTGTTGAGTGCTATGGGTACATGGCGCCGGTGAAGGCGGCACTTGAGTCCTCCGTTGTGTATCTGGCCAAGTCCTTCAGCAACTTCTCAAACGTGAGGTTCAACGTGGTGGCCTCCGGATTCCTTAAAACCACATCGGCAGCCGGAATCCCAGGATTCGTCTCCAACTATATCTATTCGGAGAAGACTAACTTCAGAAAAAAGGCCCTGGAAGCAAGCGAAATC
>NZ_JABXWD010000721.1 GCF_019173545.1 Candidatus Magnetobacterium casense
GACCACATCATCACAACAAAGGTGGAACACCCCGCCGTGTTAAACCTCTGCAAACTCAAGGAGAGTGAGGGATATCGTCTGACCTGCCTGCCCGTGGACAGCTATGGCATACTTGACATGGACGCCTTCATGGACGCCCTGGATGATTCGGTTGCCGTTGTGTCAGTCATGCTTGCAAACAACGAAACCGGCGTTGTGTTTCCCATCCCGGAGATAGGTCGATGCCTCAGAGAGAGGGGGATACTGTTTCATACCGATGCCGTGCAGGCGGTTGGCAAGATGCCCGTGGATGTGAGGGCGCTCTGCGTGGATATGTTGAGCATATCCGGGCACAAACTCCACGCACCCAAGGGGGTTGGCGTGTTATACGTCAGAAGAGGCATCCCCTTTCACCCTCTGCTTATCGGTGGACATCAGGAAGAGGGCAGGCGCGCCGGAACCGAAAACGTGCCTTCCATCGTTGCCCTTGGCAAGGCATGTCAACTGGCCGGGGACAGTATCAACACCGAAGCTACCTATGTGAGCCGTCTGAGGGACAAGATGCAGGACGCCATACTGGAAAAGTGCCCCGATTGCAGGCTAAATGGCACCACGGACAACAGACTGCCAAACACGACAAACATAAGCTTCAAGTACATAGATGGCGAAGCGGTGCTGATGTTGCTCAATCAACATGGCATATGCGCCTCATCGGGGTCGGCTTGTTCATCGGGTTCCGAGGATCCTAGTCCCGTTCTTTCGGCCATGTCCGTACCGGCAGAGGTGATACGCGGCTCTGTAAGATTCTCCCTCAGTCGTTACAACACCCAAGCCGAAATAGACAAGGTCATAGAAGTCCTGCCCGGCATTATCAAGTACCTCAGAGACATATCTCCCTTTGGCCGATAAGCAAGAAAGCATAAGCATGGATAACAATAGTTTACCCCTAAGATAAAGAAAGAAAGGGGCGGCTCCGCTTCTTGTCGCTCCAGGAGGGGTCAGCGCCCCCTGGCTCAATGCGCTCCTGGCCCCCTTCAGAACCCCCCGCAAGGGGTAATGCTGTTGACTTAATGAAAAATGCAAAAAGTAACAACGACTCTCTATTCAAATATTTCCAAGTCATCGATATACAAAAGAGAATAAATACATTCTCGAGTTTTCGAAAAATAAATTTTAGCAATGGTATACACCTTGCTTGACCAACACACTTAGAGTAGTGTACAATAAATTGATAGGATTGTCAAGATAAAAAATTA
>NZ_JABXWD010000722.1 GCF_019173545.1 Candidatus Magnetobacterium casense
GATATGGGGGGAATGTACGTACTGCATACTCCCCCTTGCCAGCCTTATCGGCAGGAGACTATGCCTACCTCGGAAAACGCAGCACTCATGTCGCAGGGTGACCTAGAAGACCTCGTGTTGCAATATGTGAATTCAAGGGAAAGGTAGGCCAGCGTATGTATGTAGTAGAGGCCAAACGGAAGGACTGGGGCCATGCGAAACAAGGACTGCTGGATGCTTGGGTGTTTGGGTATCCCTTGTTGGCAGGGGCATGGCTGGATGCCGATAGGGTGGCCAAGCTCTACTATACCGAAGGCCCAAAGAAACTTGCGGAAGAGTGCGATGGGGAGTTCACCCTTATCTTTAGAGAAGTCCAGCAGAAGGGGCAGGACGAGACCCACGATGTCTGGACTATCTGCACCAGCCGTTACGGGATGTACAGCCCCTGGCATGACAAAGACTACGTGATCTCCCCTAACCTCGGAGATTTCATAAACGGGAAGAGTAAACTAAACCCCCAGACAGCCCTGGAGTACCTGAGTTTCGGCTATGGCACAACGGCATTCACCGTCAGCGGGATGTCCCATATTGAAGGGGTTAGGCAATTCCCCCCTGCCACCATAATCAAGATAGAGGGTGGGCAACCCGTATCACAGGAAGCCTACTGGAAGCCTTTCCATGCCATCACTGAAGAACGGATAGATAAACAGTGGGCCAGGGAGAGGTTTAATAAGCAAGTGGAACAGGCGCTGGAAAGTAGTCGGGCGGCTATCCTGCCCATCACGGGGGGTAAAGACACACGTACCCTGTTATCGGCCTATGTCATGAACGGCTCTAAACCCAGCAGGGCATGGACGCACGTGGGTGACAAGAAAGATACGGCCATTGCTGCCCATATCTGTAAGCACTATCATATCCCCCACATCATCTATGATGACAACTCCTACGATGACATGGACTTCATGGACGGCATGGTGTCAGGCGTGTCCTACAGGCACATGAATCGGAGTGCCCAGATAGAGTTTGGGAAGGGTGATGGGGTGATGATCCTTGGCACTACGGGGAATGAGATATGGAGGGCGAGGTTGACCATCCCGATTGTGAAGGAACTCCAGAAGAGAGACCGTGCCAGGGCCATCATGGTAGCCCTTTGCACCTCCATCTATTTCCCGCTTCTCCCCCTTGTCTACACCTTTGACCCAGAGTATGAGGTGGTGAAGATTGTGGATGGGCTGTTGAGTCAGGCCCCCAAGTG
>NZ_JABXWD010000723.1 GCF_019173545.1 Candidatus Magnetobacterium casense
GTTGGCGCTAAGTGGCTCTCTACCATAGGCGCAGGCGGTAGCATAGCCAGGGTAACCCCCGCCAGGGGCGGTATAATCACTCTTAACGCGGCCACAGGGACGACCACGCACCTATCCCAGGACAACATATTGCAAGTAACCATGCAGGACGCATGGAGGCTCTATTCAAGGTGGCAGGTAGCCGAAACCGTAACGACCTCTGGCATTGTAGGGATAGGCGATACTTCCCTTGTGAACCCCACGGACGGGGTTGCTTGGGTCGTCGATACCGCCGTAGGGGTCAATTACTACCTCAGGGGCACACGTGCAGGGGCTGTTACGAACAAAGACAGTACCATAGCGGTAGATACCTCTTTCCATGTATTCGAGCTTGTATCCACAGCAGCAGGCGTAGTAACGGGCTACATCGATGGCACAGCGCGTGGAGGCGGTCTAACGGCTGCCCAATGCCCCGTTGTAACCATAGATATGCAGCCCGTCATCAATTCCACGCCCTTGGCAGCCCCGGACGCTAACCTGTCAATCGATGTGTACAAGCTCGTATTGAGCAGGAACACAGGAGTGGGTCCGATATGAAGGAATACATATACACACCGGACTTGAAGGCTACCAAGAAGCACACGGACAAGGGAGCCCCAAAGCCTGAGGAGATACTGGTGTATCCCATATTGGACAAGGACGGGAAGCACCTCTTTGACCTCTTTGATGACGATGACGAAACAATCATCGAGAAGGACCAAAAGGTGGGAAAGCCCGATATCTGGTACAAAGTGGAAGTGAAAAGATGACCCTAACAGACAAGCTGTCAACGTCTATAAGCTGTGCTGCTTCCGTGATCGTTGTATACGTGGTCTACGTCCTTGGGAGCCTTTACGCCAACGGTGTAATGCCCGATGGGGTCCTATTCGCTTCAATGGTAGGCGTTATAGCGACAATCTTCGGGATTAAGCTAGGTAAGACCATAGTGGAGGCTAAAGCCCCTACAATCGAAGAAAAAGGCCCTTCCGTGCCCTTTGAGAAGGATATCATGGAGGAAGAATGAACCTAGTCTTAACCCCCCGTCATTGGTACTACTTGGGGGGGTTCGTTACAATCCAAGCATTTATAGGGTTCACGGCCCTATATCTGCATCAAATAGGAGTGATATAGATGTCATATCAAGGCCAGGGTTCGCAGGGAGGCTATTCCGGAGGCTCAGGGAGCGGTTCTGAACAGGGAGGCTCTGGGCCTTATA
>NZ_JABXWD010000724.1 GCF_019173545.1 Candidatus Magnetobacterium casense
TGAAACGTCACATCAAACGATGAACTCGCATTAGTTTTGACGTGCCACACCTCGGCCTCGCACTCGATTGCTCGTACCCTTATACCGTTGTTGTCCACTGCGGCTGCCTCCAAACCTGATATACCGGATACTGAGTATCCCCCATCACCATCGAGCAGTGATACCAGCCATTGTCAGCCAGCATGTACCACAACATGCACTCAATGTTAGTAATTTCGCGATGTATTATCATATACTGCATTAACTCAGCCTGCCTGATCCGGCTCGCCTCGCGCTCTCGCGGATTCTTGCGGATCACTGCGAACTCACTCAATATCTGCGGCACGTTGTATATCTCTTGCGCATCCCAGGAGAATCGTAGCAGGTCGCGGAACTTATCGAGGTTAGTCCACACCTCCCAATCCCAAATGTACCCGTGCCACGACCAGTAATCGGACTTCATCCCTGCCTCTACAGCCAGACGCAGGAAAACCAGCGCCCCATCCCTGTTAGTCAGCCCGTATGATGCACCGGCTATCACCTTTGTACCCGTTTGTTTCAGTGTGAGATAGTCATAAACTACGCGTACCATATCACCATATCTGAAACCGTCAGCGCCGAATCCGCCGTAGTATTCCTGGTTATCTCCACCTGCCGGGAACTCAGGTTCGTTCCATAGCTCTATACCCCACGGCTTGAACACATCACACACCGACGCACAGAAGTGAGCGAACTTATCGTAGTGCTGTGGTGCAGGCGGTGAGTTGCGCGCATGGGGAGGGATACTGTAGATGACAGGCGTACACTTCACGCCGATTATCAGGCGGTAGTTATCCTTTCCCAGCTTCGCATCCAGCCTGGCTATGTTGTCGAACGCCCAGGCCGGGAACGTGTACACCCCTTCCCGCTTCTCGATGTCATCCCACCTGAAATTCATGTGGTACACACGGTTCGGGACCAACCACCTGTCCCTATCCCCCAGCTCCTGCTCTATCTGCGCTCCTAATATTGGCAGCATGATTTATCCTTTCCGTGAACTGGACATAAGGATTAACCTTACATCCAGTTCACATTACTATACATTTCTGTCTAGTATCTGTACCTGAACCCGCCCAGGTCATAGATGATGGGCACTTCGAGCGCATCCACCGGCGGGTACAGCCACGGCGATAGCTTCAGCACCCCATCACCATCCTTCTCTACCTTCTCCGCACATGGCGGGATCGTGACACGGAACTGTGCCACATTCAGGTC
>NZ_JABXWD010000725.1 GCF_019173545.1 Candidatus Magnetobacterium casense
CCGATGCTAGCAATGATCATGGCTGCCCCTTCGGTGTAGTTGATCTTCCCAATCGCCATGCCTACGATGGCAAAGATGATACCGGCGATGCCGCTTGTGGTAGTTTTCCAATTACCCAAAAAGTTGTTCATCTCCATTCCTCCTTACCACCGTGCCTTCCACCTACGCACGTCCAGGTGGGTGAAGCCTCTATAGTTTCCGATGCCACTGTTCCTGAAAACCTCTATCCTCTCAGCCTCCCGGGCCACCTGCCGGGGAGTCATGTTCCTCACCACAATGTCGGCAGCTCGGCAGCCGTTCTTCAGGAGGTGTTGGCTATTCTCCTCCCCACCAACCGCCTGGTTGTGGGCCTCACACCGGCAGCCCGAAGTGACGTGGATAGCGCACCCTAACTGCTCCCGCAGAATCTGCAGCGCCTCCACTAATTCGTAGCTGATGGTATCCAGGCCGCAACCACATCGGCACTCAAACTCACTGCGCCGGAAGTTTTTAGTCAAAGTGTCCATAACCACTACATCTTAGGAAGGTGGTTCATTAAAATATACATAAGACCACTAACAGCCAAAGGGATGCCTATGAGAATCATATACATCTTGGCATCTACAACTCCCTTGGACTGCTCAAGCGCCCTCATCCGCAACTCCATGCCAAGGGGACCGCTTATCTGCTCCTGAAGAGTCTTGATATCCCGGGTGTGAGTTTCCCGCAAAACATACTCCTTGGCGATACTTGCTGCGGCATTTTGGGCTTCCTGTTTGGCCAAGTTCTCCACAGCCTTTTCCCGCTCTTTCAAGACAGCATCCAGAATACCGATTTTCAGCTCGATGTATTTCTCCAGCATCTCCTTACATTGCGGCCAACAGGGACCATAATCCTCGGGCATTCACAATTCCCCCAACCACTCAGCCTCAATATTGCCCAGAAGTTCGAGATAACGCCGCACAATTCCAATATCATACGGTTTGCAGGATGATAGGTTCACCCTCAAAAACCCATGCTCCGGCCAAGTCCCCAGGATGAGCCACGACTCTACCAGAGGCTGATATAGTTGAATGCCTTGGCCACCGTTGCCCTCCGGAGTCGGATAATGACGAATATCTGGATCGCCATCTATGGTCATGCCCACCAGGTCGATTATATCCCTGGCCATTTTTGCCAGATGGATAGCCGACCTCGGCACGAACCGGACTCGCCAGCCGGTCTGCCATTCTCGTTCCCCGAGGACTGTCA
>NZ_JABXWD010000726.1 GCF_019173545.1 Candidatus Magnetobacterium casense
GACGATGTAGAATTCGCTTATAACACGGCCTCATACCTCTCCTGCGAGGTCACCACCAGCTGCTCATATACTGATATCCTACACCTGTCAGGTCAGACAGACGCGCATGCAGAACTCGTCAACCACTCCGATTTCATCTACAGCGTGTGCTGCCGGGATACAAGCGGGTTTGTTACACTCTCGACCGCATGTGATGATGCTGTGCTGCTCCACCTGTCAGACGAGACAAATGCCCATGTCGAGCTGAACAATATGACTGATTTCCCATGGTCGGCATGCCTTTCTGCAACAGGCGCGACTCTCTCATGCAGGTACACAAGCGCAGGATGCAGCGGGGGCGAAACATGTATTGCTACTGTCTCCACTGAACTGCCCTCGTCGAAAAAATGGTCTAACCAGCACATAGGCGACTGCGTCACAGCCCCGTACGAAACCTATGTATGCTGCCGCGCGCAGGACTATATACGCACCTGCAACAGCTGCGCAGATTGCCAGGCCAAGATAACATCTTCCTCGCCTGATACAACAGTCAGGCTTGTTTCAGATATAACCGGGGAGCCGGGCACCTGTATTGATGTCAACAGCGGCTCCGGCGTGACATTCGACTGCGCCGGACACACAATATCTGCTTTGAGCGGTGCCATGATCGGCATCAATGTCCTCGAAACATCTGCAAATTTTACAATCAGAAACTGCCCGAACGTGAGCTATTTCAGGTACGGCATCAGACTCTTCCACAGTGAAAAAACAACAGTTTACAATACGACGCTGTACAACAACACATACTCGGGCGCTCTCGTCATGTCAGCCACAAACCTTAATTTTACCGATGTTACTGCATACAACAACGGGGACGCTGTAAACTGGCCCTATTCAGGCATTTACCTTGAATATGTAAATAATTCTCGTTTCACAGGTATAAACACATCCTATAACACGCATAATTACGGCTTCTTCGCGTACGAATCAAATAATAACACTTTAAACAACATTTTCTCAAGCGAAAACGGCTGGGAGGGTGTTGCTCTCCAGTATTCGGATAACAACACACTTTCCGGTATTACTGCCGAAGATGGGAGCGACTCAGGCATCCACCTCTTCAATTCCTCAAACAACCTGCTTGAAAACCTGGTTTTAAACAACAACTTTGAGTTCGGACTTGTTCTCGGCCTTGACTCAGACAACAATACAATCAGTGGTTCGACCATAACAGACAACACGCAGGGA
>NZ_JABXWD010000727.1 GCF_019173545.1 Candidatus Magnetobacterium casense
TAGGCTATGCCGGTAATATATACGTGGCAGATACGGGTAACCATCGGGTACAGGAGTTTGACACCAATGGGCGTTTTGTCAGAAGTTGGAAGGCCTCCGGTATGGCCAAGTCTTTAAAGGCACCAAAAGGGTTGAATCTGAAAACGCTTAGACAGTGGGATGACACCTTCTCTCCCGATGCAATAGCGATAGACAGGTTTGGTTACATATATGTGATCGACACATACAGCAGATATATCGTCAAATATGGTGCAAAGGGCGAGGTTGTGTCGTACTGGGGCGGTAGTGGCAATGGGGAAGGCATGTTTGCTCATCCAAGCTCTATAGCTGTGGACAACCAGGGCTACGTTTATGTAACAGATACGCAAAATAATAATGTGCAGAAGTTCTATGGTGATGGCCAATTTGTATCGTCCTTCAACGGCGGCGGTATGGTTGATGCACTGTTTGATCAACCAAGCGGCCTGACGATTGATTCCTATGGTAACGTTTTTGTGGCAGAAGCAGGTACCAATCGCATCCAGAGGCTGACAAAGACCACAGAGACAAGGCCAGCTAAGGTGACATATCTTACTGCCACACATGCAACAGGCGGGGTGAGGTTGACCTGGGCTGGAACCTTGGATGAAAATTCAATATCAAACGCCATGAGTTATAAGGTCTACTACAGCACGACAAACCTTGTTGATGAGTCAAGCCCTGTGTTGGGCACGTCAAACAGTGATATATATGACCATATTGGGACTGTAAGTGGTGTGACCTACTATTACCGCGTCAGTGCCTGTAACACCGCCGGCTGCGGTGAGCTTTCGGATATGGTGGCATACACGTTTAGGCGTAATGTCCTGACTGCTGATTTCAACGGAGACGGTCAGAGTGACGTCCTGTGGCGCAATATGCTGACAGGCGATGTTGCAATATGGCGGATGAATGGTGAGACGATCCATAACGTAAACACGGTTATGAGGTTAGACCTCCACTGGCAAATAGAGGGGATCGGTGACTTTGATGGTGATGGCAGAAGCGACATTGTCTTGCGACACACGCAGACGGGTCTTTTAGTCATATGGTTTATGGACGGGGCGTCGATTGCTAAGATCAAGGTTATTGGTAAGGTTGGTTTAGAAGAGCAGGTAGAGGCAATTGGCGACTTTGATGGCGATGGCAAAAGCGATATTCTATTGCAAAACACACAAACGGGTGAGTTTGCCCTGTGGATGTC
>NZ_JABXWD010000728.1 GCF_019173545.1 Candidatus Magnetobacterium casense
TGTTCAAGCACCCCAAGGAATCAGTGGACAGTGGTTATCAGCCGGTCACGATTCATGTTGACAAGACGGGGCATAAGATGCGTTTTGCTGTAGGTGGTGGATTTGGTACGGGAGGAACATTCTTTCTTGAAGTGAAGATGGTATAGGGAGATCGTCCGTGGAAACTTTTCGTCAAACACTACGGCACGTCATGGCAACGTATCCGGAAACCCGGGAACATTTGGCGCCCTACGTGAGGGCTAATGGTCAACGTAGTTCTGAGTTTGGGCGACCTCTTAAGACGTGGACTGCGCTTGTTTCTGGGTCAATAGCTGTAGTGGCCCCCGATGTACGAGAGGCGAAGAGGGAAGCCGAGCGTAAGGTTGATCAGTATAATAGGAAGAGTGACGGGTTACATCTCACGGTGTCACGGATAGATTGGTAATGTCGAAATTCCATCAAACCCTTCTTCATGTCATCCGTGAATATCCAGAAACCAGGAGGCATCTCGCCTCTTTGTTGAAGAGCGCGAACGTCTCTTTCACGGTGTCAAAGGGTAATGTGGATTTATTGGTCTACCCAGCAGGGCGGGATGGGATACATGTTGAGGTTGGGATGGGAGGGCAATGGTGGACAGGAGAGTCCGTGCGGCGTATCCCAGACAATTACGTGCTTCATAATCCTGACGAGAATAAAGACTCCACCTTTTCCCCGGTGATGTTGCAGGTATCAAAGCTTGGGGCACGTGGATTGAAATTTGCGGTATCCGGGGGGTTGGGTGAAGAGGCCTCTTTTGTCTTAGAACTGCGAGCACTTTGATGGCACAAAACCCTATCCTCGCTGACCAACTTGATATCGAACCTGGAGCCGCCGGGACTCGACGGATCCGTAAAGCCACCGATGGTTCTCTGGAGTTCTTGGATGCCTTGATCACGGGGGGCGTCACCCTCTCTCGGCTAGCTGGCTTGCGGAATGTCCAGAACGTCCTTATCGTTGGTAAAGCAGGGGCGGGGGCAGCCTACACGACCATCCAGGCTGCCCTTGACGCCATCCCGGTAGGAGCCTCCTGGACGGCCCCCTACCTTGTGCTCGTGTGTCCCGGGGTCTATACGGAGACCGTTAACATTGCCCGAAACGGGGTGGCTATCGTCGGATTGGGGGCTGTCACGATTCGGTCGTTGGCTGAGGATACCCCAGACGGGGTTGGGGCTTACCACACCATTGTCGTACAAGCTGCTGGGG
>NZ_JABXWD010000729.1 GCF_019173545.1 Candidatus Magnetobacterium casense
CGTGGGCGTTGATGTCGGCGTGGGAGTTGGTGTCGGGGTCGTACCACCGGGACATCCGCCGGTGTTTTTCCAACAGTTGTAGTAGATGTTCAGTATGGGGACAAACTCAGCCGTGGCCTTGAGGTTGCCGGCCTGGGAGGGATGGTCGTCATCGCTTGGATACTCAAGGACGTTGGGGTCTGCGTCGTCGTCGCCGTCCGTCTTGTGCTGGATGGCGTTGTTGTACCATCTGTGGTGATTGCCGCTTGCGGAGTTGAGGTCGTTTGTGTTGGCATTGCCTCCGTTGGTCGTCAGGACGTTGTAGAAGTCAAAGACGGCCACGTTGTGATAGGGATAGCCCGTAAGCCAATCGTTGACCAGCCACCGGTTAAATGCCCTGGTGGCAGCGCCATGCGTGGGATCGATCTGTGGCGGGGCCGTGATCACAATAAAGAGTTTGTCCTGGCGCGTCCTGAAATACTCCAGGATATCGATATATATACCCTTGGCATTAGCAATCGTCATATAGCCGGAGCTGACATCCTGACCGGCCAGGGGATTATTGCTTATTGTAGGTACGGGGTCGCTTGTACTTCCGGTGAGTATGGAGTTGGTAAAGCACGACTTGAACATGACAATTTCGTTTTCACCGGCAGGGGTAGTCGTAAGCCGGTCATACTCGGAGTTCTGAGCAGAGAGGCTGTACAGGGCAGTCATGAAGGTGCTGCTTTGAGACCCACGAAACCACTCCCACCAATGGCCGATGTCCGTGCGATCACCGATGGCTTCAGGTCCCCAGCCGTAGTTTGTGTCGCTGACGAAGTAGTTGTTGTTACGTAGCGCCGTACCCAGTCCGCCGTTATGGGTTGGGTTGGCATCGCTGTTGCTGATCCAGTACTGTCCTACGGAGTGATGCACAAAGACAAGTCTTACCGTGCTTGCAGGTGGTGCAGGGTTGAGGGTTGTTGCAAAGACCATGCCATAACTTGCAATGACTAACGACAGGCACGTAAACATCAACAGAAACACAACAAACAACCGTCTCTGGCTGACATGCTTATTCCTCACTCTTTTCATAGAAACCTCCTTTTTTATAACCCTATCTTTTGATGATTATCATAACAAAAAAAACACGATTTGTCAATCCGAAGTGCTCTATGGCAAGGGCTATCGTATTTGACCGTAAGAGAAAAAAAAGGAGGGCGGCTCCGCCCCCTCCTTGACCTCCCCCGCAAGGGGACC
>NZ_JABXWD010000073.1 GCF_019173545.1 Candidatus Magnetobacterium casense
TTGATTGATGAACCGTCAAATACGCCTAAACCTAAGAAATTAACACTAAAAGACTTGGAGGTACTGGAGGTATCATGCTTAACTTAACACCTATGGGGCTGAGGGGGGGCGGAGCCGCCCCCTTCTTTCTTTTGCTACCATGAAATATAAAGAAGATATGAATAAAGATATCTCACAGGGGAGGCTCATAAAACAGGTGTCAATAAATTGTCAGTACGTGGCAATTTTTATACTGATGGAAACTTAAACGACAGGAGGATCAATGACAAACGTAGAAAAGCTACAAACTATGCTCCTTCACTGGAAGCATCACAACGTTGAACATGCCGGCGCCTACCATGAATGGTCTCAAAAGATGTCAGAAGAAGGACACACGGAGTTGTCCGAGGTCATGCGGGAGATATCTGAGGAGAGCCTCAGGGTGAACGAATTATTCGATAAGGCCTTGAGATTACTCACAGAGAAGCCATAGACACCAGGCACTGAGATGTAGCAAGCACATCTGGCATGAATCTTGATACATTTGTGTATTATGATTAAAAACATTAACGACAACAGGACAGATGCTTTCAGCAAGGACACGAGACTGACAGTGGCGCAGGGCGCCGAGTTCAGTTCGGACTTCAGGAGAATCCTGACGGGGGCGTTAAACGGTGATGAGCACGTAAGGCCGTTGGATATGTCGGTGGTTGACTCGCTACGCAGAATACTTGACATCTTTGTCAACCATAGCAGTTCAGGTTTATTCCCCTCCGAGGAGACTATGTTTAGTGGTAGTAGCAGTGGAGTTGGCGGGTTTCTCCCCATGCTTCCGCTTCCGTTGTACCTGCCACAGTTGGCACAGAAGAAGATTGCAGCCGTATCGCTGCCCTCTCACCCTGCGGCTGCCGTGGATGTCTCAGGCATAAAGCAGGCCGAAAAAACCCAGGAACAGACTGCCCGCACCGTAAAGAACGACACCGTAAAAGGCATAAATGGGCAAACTGCAACTGACCCTAACCAAACCTCTGTGGCTGCCACCAATGGCGACAACGACTCCTCCTCTGCAGAGGCAAAAGATGAGAAATCAGGTAAATACAAGGTACTGGATAAGTATGAGGCAATCATAAATGAATCGGCACAGAAGTATGAGGTCAATCCGGCACTTATAAAGGCAGTTATAATGGCAGAGAGTAACGGAGACCCCAAGGCCCAATCCTATGCAGGCGCACGGGGACTGATGCAATTGATGCCTTCAACAGCGGCAGGCCTCGGCGTAAAGAACTCCTTTGATCCCAAGCAAAACATCATGGGAGGCACACGTTATCTGCGCCAATTGCTTGACCGTTACAACGGCGACGTGCGGTTGACCCTTGCCGCCTATAACTGGGGCATGGGAAACCTCGAAAGAACACCGCAGAAGATGCCCACGGAGACTCGTAACTACATAGCAAAAGTCGAGGGCTATTACCGCAACTTTGCGGAGGAATCAGCGCCACCGGATATGTTAATGGCCTAGGGACACACTCTGCACGCCCTGTGTCGGTGGGGTTGTGCGTGTTGGGAAAGGCCATCAACGCAGACAAAACCCCCGCTTTCTGCCCCAAGCTCACAACAAGGGACTCTTCCTGTTGCAGCTTCTTGCGGTAAGACAGGGCATATTGTTGCCAACCTTAGTTTTTGGGGGCAGCCCTGCCACTGATAGTGACTTGCAGCACCTCGATTTTTGACAACTCAGGGGTTAAATCACCGATTGTCAGTACTTGTGCAGGGCTGCCGTTTTGTGTTAGTTGGCCTTAGCTTATGTGTGCCATCTCCTATTTTTTCTTGACTTTCTTACCTGCCTTTATTGGTTCGGTTTTTGGCGTATCGGTAACTTTCTTTACAGGTTGATTTTTAGCTGTGGTTTTAATTGGGGTTTTAGTTTGGGGTTCTTTGACGACCAAAGCGTCTTTTAAGGCTGCCCCGGCTATAAACTTAGGTACTCTGGCAGCGGGGATCATTATTGCGTCTCCCGTTCTTGGATTACGTCCCTCACGTGCCTTTCTCTCTCTGGCTGAAAAACTGCCAAAACCAACCAGTGTGACCTTACCGTCGGTGGTGAGCGCCTTTGTAACGTTCTTCATAAACGACTCGACGATCTTCAGAACCTCGTGTTTGCTCATTTGGGTGTCACTAGCAATGGAAGAAACAAGCTGTGCCTTTGTCATAGATCCTCCTAAAAGTTAGTTATATCGTTCTTACGGCATAAAGCCTATGTTTTTTTATGATACAGAATTGTTTTAAATTTGTAAAGCATTTTGAAGAAAATTTTATATTTTTTTTTATCCGTTGCCAATGCCTGTCCAAGACCCCCTAAAATAGCCAACATACAAGCCATTTCCCAATTTTAAGTGGCTGTTGCAACATGCCGATTATATACGCTTATATCACAACACTCTCCGTTTAGCGGCGTACCGAAGAACTCTGTTTTACAAAGACGACACATTAATGTTAGCATAGAGAGAGTAAATCATATGCTGACGTATTTATTTAAGAAGGCTGCCGAAATGGTTGTCACGTTTGTGGGGATAACGATAATCAGCTTTTTGATAATCCATCTAGCCCCGGGCAAACCCACGGACGTCTTAACCGACATGAATCCCAAGATCACACCGGAGGCACGCGCCAGACTCCTGCAATACTACGGCCTGGACAAACCCATATGGCAACAGTACACACGATGGCTTGGACGGGTCGTGCGACTGGACTTTGGTGAGTCATTCTCCTCAGACCACAGACCCGTATGGAACAAGATCAAGGAGAGACTGCCTGTAACCTTTGGGATAAACCTGCTGTCGCTGACCATTATCTTTGTTGCTGCCATCCCCATAGGTGTGTTGTCTGCCACCCACAGGCATTCCATGTACGACAAGGTCACAACCCTGCTGGTGTTTGTGGGTTTTGCGATGCCGGGCTTCTGGTTGGCCCTGCTGTTGATGATGTTGTTTGGTACGTACCTGCACGTGCTGCCCATATCGGGGCTTAAGTCGTTGGGGTACGAAGGATTGAGTCTTTGGGGCAAGGTGGTGGATATGGCGAGGCATTTGGTCTTACCCGTGTTTGTATCCTCATTCGGGGGACTTGCCGGCATCTCCCGATACATGCGGGGGAGTCTCCTTGAGGTGATACGTCAGGACTACATCACCACGGCCAGGGCAAAGGGATTGACCGAAGGCAAGGTCATCTACGTCCACGCACTGAGAAACGCACTCCTGCCCATAATCACCATCCTGGGGTTGTCCATACCGGGCCTCATCGGGGGCAGCGTTATCTTTGAGCAGGTCTTTGGCATTCCGGGGATGGGACAGCTATTTTACATGGCCGTCATGATGAGGGACTACCCCCTGGTGATGGGCATACTGACCATCGGCGCAGTCCTGACTTTGGCAGGCAACCTCGCCGCCGATATCGGTTACGCCATCGCAGACCCCAGAATCCGAAAGTAAATACCCTCGGCCGGCTATTGATATCCACTCCTTAAACGATCTCCGTCACGTTAACCCTTATCTTTTCAGCGATGTGAAGTATGTATACTGAAATGACGCAGGTTTTTTCAGGCATGATATTTGACTGACAAAATAATGGGTTCAAGGGGCCCCCTTGACCCCGTAAAAATGCCACGTATTTTGTATTTAATCCAATCGAAATCTGCTATAGAATTCTCTGACGCGATTGTCCTGACAAAAAACAGCGGCGTATATGAATTTTTTACAACTAAGTTTTATAATAAACCAGTGTATTTTTATTTAACTATTTTGTGTGGAGGTTTATATGGCACAGGGTATCGGTAAACTGCCGGAAGTATTGAAGGTGGGTGCAAACGAGCTGGAGCTTGTGGTGTTTAAGATGTACTGTCAGATTCATGAAGGGGTTCAGGAGACAAGAAATTATGGTGTTAACGTGGCCAAGGTGCGGGAGATTATCCCGATGCCTCAGTTGACTACTGTACCGGATATGCCGGCCTACGCCGACTCCCTGGCAGAGGTCAGGGGAGAGGTTATACCAATAGTTGACCTCGGCCAGTGGATGAAGCTGACTGTACCGGAGGGTATCGACATAAGACACAAGGTGATCGTCCTGGAGATGCTCGGCACCACGGTGGGGATGATTGTCCATGATGTTGAGCGAATCAGGAGGATCAAGTGGGATAAGATAAAACCACCGCCTCCCCTGCTACAGACCAAACACGGCGGTAAGATAACCGGAGTTACAAAAATCGACGATGGCAACGACCTCCTGCTCATCCTCGACCTTGAGAGCGTTATCCAGGATATAGGCGCACTTATACCCAAAAAGACCGCCTCACTGGACGACATAAAGATGATCACCAAAAAGAAGCTCGCCGGCAATGTGCTCATCGTAGACGACTCCTCTGTGGCCAGGAAGATATTAAAGGACATCCTCGAAAACGTCGGTCTCACTGTCCTTGAGGCCGTTGATGGCAAGCAGGCACTCGCCGTACTAAACGACTTCCAGAATAAGATCGGTGATAAGTCGATCACTCAATTCATTCAACTGGTGATCAGTGATGTTGAGATGCCCGAAATGGACGGCCTTACATTTACAAAAACGGTAAAGAACAACCTCAAGCTAAAGGTCATACCGATCATTGTAAATACATCTCTCAGTGGCGAGGAAAACAAGGAGAAGGCCAAGAGCGTCGGAGCCGACGGGTATCTCGTAAAATTTGACGTAAACAACCTCCTCAGTGAGGTCAACAGATTATTGATAAAATGATCCCCTGAATATACCTTATCCCGCACAGATAGAGTCAACAGGCATTGCCGTCTCCGTTGCCCCTTTTCTACTCATGGGAGGTGTGCCTGGCAGACTGCAAGCAGATACCGGATGTTATCCTGTTCATCTTTCAGGCATCTGACCTTTTTGAGATTGCAGTTGGCGTAGGTATTAATCCGCAGTCCTCGTCTTGTCTCCCTGATGAGTATGGCGCCGTCACGGTCGGTGCGGTAGAGCTTTGTCCCCCTGAGTCTTGCTATTACATCCTGATGCGGCATACCGTATTGATTGTCTCTGCCCACACTGATTATGTTCACATGCGGCGCAACCAGATGCAAAAACTCCATCGATGTAGAGCTGACACTGCCGTGATGAGGGACCTTCAAGACATCGGCCCTGAGTGCCTCCCCCACAGCGAGTAGGTCTTCCTCGCCTCTGTGTTGCACATCCCCCGTAAAGAGAAACGACGCATACCTCCCGCTGACCTTCAACACCAATGAGGCATCGTTGACCGTGGCAGCAGTGTCGTCGTAGGGATGAAGCACTTTAAAGGACACGCCGTCTATCGTAAAAACATCCCCCCTGAGGAGATGTCTGACGTCGATAACTCCGTCGTAGTCGTACCAGACGTGGCCGTTGTCAAAGACCCTGTGGACTTTGAACTTGTCAAGCAGTCTGAAAAGTCCACCGGCGTGGTCGTTATCTCCATGACTTAAGACGATGGCGTCTATCTCACCCTTCCCCCTGTATCTCAGATAGCCTTCGACCTCACGACCGGTCCTGCCGGTGTCAATTACCACAACACGTCCTGCCGGGGTCTCAACAACGGCTGCATCCCCGTCTCCAACGTCGATAAAGGCAACCTGCATCTCACCCCTTGCCGTAAAGACGAACTGTCCCGCAAAGAGCGCCATCACCACCAACATCGGCACACACGCAACCCTCTTGTCCCTGATGCGGTAACACAGAAACACCGACAGATAGCTCACCGCCGGAAACACCGGGGCAAACGCCCCAACGTTTATCGACGCAAAAGGCAAATCCGCCATACCCCCTATAACATCCAGCATGATGAGCGTTGCCCGGTTGATGACGTCAACCAGGAGAAACCTCCCGGACAGGGCAAAGACCACGCTGCTGCACAACACCAGCGGCATGATGACAAACCCCGTGTAGGGAACAACGAGCATATTGGCCAGGACAGTGACAACCGAAAAGGAGTGAAAGTAGTACATGACAATGGGCATCGTCCCAACCGAGGCGGCCACGGATACGAGCAGACTCTCCCTGAGTGTCTCCAGTAGTCGTCCTGCAACTGTTGGTACCGGTTGCGCTGGCGGTTTGGCTGTCGTATCGTAGTCGTTGTTGCCCGGACGATGCACCACAAGACCAATAAAGAACACGGCCCCAAAAGACAACTGAAATGACACGGTAAGTATGGCCGCCGGATCAACAAGTGCAACGACAAAGGCGGCAAACAGGATCGTGTTTACCCACTGCCCCTTCCGTCCAAGCAGCAATCCAAGCAGGAACACACCGGTCATGATAAACGACCTCAGCGCAGGCACACTCAGCCCTGAAACAAGCAGGTACAGTACGATAACCGGCAGTGCACAGATGGCCGCCACCTCGGAGGTGGTCACATACAGGGCCATCTTCAGCAACACCCGCACGGGAAGCCTGTGCAGTAGGGTGCGCAGGACAACAAACACCATCGTAAAGAGCATCCCAAAGTGTGTCCCCGATATGCTTAACAGGTGACTGAGACCGGTTCTCCTGAATGCTTCGTTGACACCCTCTGTCAGACCACTCGTATCGCCGATGGTGATGGAGCGCAGAAAACCGCCGGTGTTGTCGTCAAAGACGTCCTGCATTGCATTGGTTGTGGTGTATCGGAGGGCCTCAAAGAACACAAGTCCGTCCGTCAGTGAAGGTACAGGGTCGGGGTGCTGCACCGTGATGGCTTGGGCATCCGGTATGATTACGTTGAGGCGGGGTTCAAAGATATAGGAGCCGGGGTTCATGGCGGGGGTGTTGAGTGTGAGTTTCATGGGGGCGCTTATCGTGGTGCCGGGTCTCAGAGGAGGGCCGGTGTAGAAGACGTTGATGGGGTCTCTTATGAGGGTGCCATCAAAGACGGGAGTTTCGGCGGGGGTATAGATGGTCTTTATCAGGATTGTCTGTTTAAAGCCGCTCTGGGTTTTTCGGGGAATGGATATGAGAGTCCCCTCAACAACGAGTGGTCGGCGGATAATATTGGCATACCTGGTGGGGTCCAGGGGCGGATGGTAGCGCAGATACGCATAGAGTATCCCGAGGACGAAGAAAAGCAAGAGAATGTAAGAGAGCTGACGTGACTGTCTTTTCTGTTGACGCCGTGGGGTAGTATAGCTTTTTACCATGACCACTGCAAGTACAAGGCTCAGGACACAGATGCTAACTGGGAAATACTGGCTTGCGTAGAAGAAGAGTACACCGCATATAAATGTCAGAAAGGGCGTTATGGGGGTGGCTTTTGTCTCCACATGCATCTGAATATATATTTCACTTAAGCCGCAAAGGTAAACCGCTGACTATCAGATACGCCTGTTCGCACACTGCCGCAACCATCTGATTGAGCAACCCCGCATGATCACGAAAACGCCTTGAAAGCGCACCTTCCGGTACTATGCCCATGCCAATCTCATTGGAAACTACAAGGATGTCCACGCTCCCCTTTACCTGCCTCAATCCCTCTGCAAGACCAATGATGCCCTCCTCAACACTACGCTCCTCCCAGGCAAGCATTATATTGGTCAGCCATATGGTCAGACAATCCACCACTACAACATCATACATCCCCTTGACTTGCTCAATGACACCGCCCAGGTTATAAGGCTCCTCCACCGTATCCCACTGCGGCCCACGTTCCCTCTTGTGCGCCTCAATCCGCTGCCGCATTTCGTCGTCTATGGCAAGCGCCGTTGCAACAAACACCTTCCTGCCCTCCAAAGACTCGGCCCTCTCTCTGGCAAAAGTGCTCTTGCCACTCTTTGACCCGCCCGTTATAAATATGGAAGCCTTCATTTGCTTGTCTATACGGATTTCCTTAAGTCAGCGGTAAGTATAAGGGGTGGCAGAACCACCCCCCTTTTTTTTACTCGATGGTGCGTTCGTGGACCGGTTGGACGGGACGGGCGTTTCTGCCAACGATAGACAGGAACTTCTCTTTTTGCTCCTTTGAGACCTCGATGTTGGCCTTGAGTACGTTCCAGCTTACCTTTTCGCTGCACGGCGGAGTTGTCAATGAACCGCTGTAGCGATACAGGGTGTAGTCTGCCGGGAGCAGGTCTGCCGGGTTGATGGTAAAACCTTCTACGGCTTTTTCCTCTCCGACCTTGTCCGGGAGGTTGGCCCATATGGCCTTGACAAGCGCATTCTCCTTGCCTTCCTTCATAAACACGCCCACTACGGCCAGTTCACCCTTGTCGTTTTTGTGTACGAGGTGAACCTCCATTTCGTATGGGGTTCCGCCGACCACGTGCTCGCTTGGGCTGTGGAAGTGGAATTGCAGTAGGTTGTACTTCTTGCCATCAACGGTTACGGTACTGCCGGGGGCGACGTTGACCTGGATTGTGTGGCCGTTGTTGAGGGTCTTGATGGGACCGGTTCTGTAGTTGAACCCGATGCTCTTGGTTGAGGTCTTCAGGTCTTTTGGGAGGTCTATGGGGGATTGGCTCTTACCCGTTTTACAGACCTCATATGACTTGGAGATGTCTCCCCAGTGTTCGGGGCCTTCCTTGCCCTCGTAGCTCCAGTGGGCCGCGTGCCCACCACCACCGTAGCTTAGGGCGCCTGTGCATAGCAGAAATACTACTGCCACCGCTACTGACATAAATCGCTTCATGTGTTGATTTCTCCTTTTTTTTATTTTTTCGTGAATACGATATACTACACTTTTCTCGAAAATATTTCAATGCAATGTTGTAAAATATAGATGCGATGAATAAGAAGAGAATGTATATGCTGACTATAGCATTGTCGATATTTGTTGTCTTACCACTGGCGGACGTTTTTTTAGTCTACCCGGCATTTATAAATCTCATGGTCAAGAATACGGAGGATGAGGCGGTGCGCGTTGCAAGACACATGTCGGTTATGTTGTCCTTGAAGCAACATGAAGTCGGAGGTATTTTGTTAACGAATAACTTTTCCGCTCAGGTGCGGGAACTTATGGATGACTTCAACATCGTCAAAGTAAAGCTGTTTTCAACAGAAGGCAAGGTTCTGTTCTCTACGGCTATTGAGGACGTCGGTAAGATAAACAAAGCAGAATACTTTAGAGACACCGTCTTACGTGGAAGAGCCTATACCAAACTAGTCAAAAAAGGCAAACAATCCTTGGAGAGCCAGCGGTATACCGCTGACGTGATTGAGACATACGTACCAATTGTAAAGGACGGTAAGGTCATCGGGGCATTTGAGATATACTATGACGTCACAAACAGAAAGGCTGCCATCGATCGCCTCCTTAGCCGGTCATACGTAATGTTCTTCGTAATGGTCTTTGTCTACATGATAACGATCATCGCCACCAGTCTGAGGTCAAAGGCAAAAGAAGAGGTGCAAACGAACGACGCCCAGGAAAAGCAGTCGGTTGCCAAACTTGTAACGATTATGGTTATTGCCCTGTTTGCCACGGAGATAGTGATCATGCTGCTTTTACACCATGTCCTGCCTCCGTTGCCTGGTCTGATGGGTAGCTTTGTGGATGGCATACTGCTGGTAATCATTGTAAACCCGCTTCTGTATATTTTCTGTTTCAAACCCATGCTGGCACAGATAAGTGTTCGTCAGAGGGCAGAGCAAATGAGTCGCGAGAAGTCCATCTATCTTGACTGCATACTCAATTCCTCCACGGATATGGGGATAATCGCAACCGACATAGACCTGTATATAAAGTATTACAACCAGGAGGCGGAACGGCTGTTGGGGTTCAAGAAAGACGAGGTCCTGGGCAAGACTGTCACACAGATGCACAAGCTGGCAAATGTAGCCCCGTTGCGCTTTAGCTCAACCCTGGAGAGGCTCCGGAAAACAGAGACCCACAACTTTGCGATTCAACTGAAAAAAGACGATGGCGTCTGTTTTATCGAGGCCAGGGTTAGCGGCATATGGGATGAACAGACGACCCTGGTTGGCTACGTAATGATGATCAAGGATGTCACTCGCCAGAGGGCTGAACAGGAACGGATGCGCCGCCTTATCCGGAGCGTTGAGTCTGCGGGCGAATCTGTTGTCATAACGGATACCTCCGGCGTGATTGAATATGTAAATCCGTCATTTACCAAATTAACCGGCTATGAGGCAAGGGATGTCATCGGTGGTAAACCAAACCTGCTAAAGAGCGGCCTGCACAGCGCTAACTTCTACAAGGGTCTCTGGGATACCATTCTTGGTGGTGAGGTATGGCATGGGGAGCTTACAAATAAGCGCAAGGATGGCTCGTTGTATGACGCCCAGCTTACCGTTGCCCCGGTCTTTGCGGATAGCGATAACAAAATCGAGGGTTTTATTGCAATCCAGAGGGATATATCCGAACTAAAGGCGCTGCACAAGTCCCTGGCAATAAAGGTTGAGAATGGGATCAGGGAAAACCAAGAGCAGCAGCAGATGCTGGTTCAACAGTCCAAGATGGCCGCCATGGGAGAGATGATCGGGGCAATAGCACACCAATGGCGTCAACCCCTCAACGGTCTCGGGGTGATGATCCAGGACGTTATTGACGCCTACGAATATGGCGAGCTAAACAAAGAATACCTCGACAACTTCACAAGTGATGCGCTGAAACAGATATCCTTCATGTCAAACACGATAGATGACTTCAGGAACTTCTTTAGGCCCTCAAAGGAAAAGGCGGAATTCAGCGTTGTCAGGACAATCAGAAAGGTTATAGATATTGTGAGGGCAATGCTGTATACCAATAACATAAACCTCCGGCTTACGGGTGAGGAAGACATAACCGTTACCGGTTACCGCAATGAATTCATGCAGGTGATGCTCAACCTTATAAACAATGCACGAGACGCCATCTTACAGAGTAGAGAGCACAAGGATACACAGGACGGCTTAATTTCAATAGACGTCAGCAGAGACTCTGCCGTTGTAAGGATAGAGATCAAAGACAACGGTGGCGGCATCCCCGATGATATCAGGAACAAGCTGTTTGAACCCTACTTTACAACCAAGGGGGAAGGACACGGCACCGGCATTGGTCTGCATCTGTCCCGTGTCATAATAGAGAGAAACATGGGCGGACGGCTCTACGCTGACAACGATGCAGAGGGGGCGGTGTTTACAATAGAGGTCAGCAGGTAAGGTTGTGTTCAGGCTCATAAGGCGAGTGATATCGGCAATTATCCTGGGCAGTATAGCTTTTCTTGTGATAGCGTTGTACTACGGTGGGGATAAGTTCTTGTGGTTTGGAACGAAGGCGCAGGAAGTCGGCAAGGATGTCAAACAGTTGAGCGAAAGGGCGGCTGAAAAGGCTGATGAGATAAATGCCCGCAAGGCTTCCCTGAGCGACCTCTATAAACGAGCCGTGGCAGTATATCACGGCTTTTTTGGCGTCAAACCCAAGACCGCAGACAAAAACACCAACAACAGGAAAGACAACGATGAAGGCAAAGACAAACGAGCTAATCAGGATAACTAATCTCAGGAAGTCCTACGTCACGGAGGCCGGAGAGATACCGGTATTAAGAGGACTGACTATGAGCGTGGAGCGTGGCGAGGTGATATCGATTATGGGGTCATCGGGGGTGGGCAAGAGCACGTTTTTGCACTGTCTTGGAACGCTTGACAGGCCGACCTCCGGAGAGGTACTGTATGAGGACATGGATGTCTTTAAGCTCAACAACAGTGCCCTTGCCTCTTTCAGGAACAAGACGATAGGGTTTGTCTTTCAGTTTCATCACCTGCTGTCGGAGTTCAGCGCCCTGAAAAATGTGATGATGCCCGGCCTCATAGCCGGTCTGGACAGGGACGAGGTCAAAGACCGTGCAACGGTACTGTTGAAGGAGCTTGGGTTGGGGCACCGACTCAGGCACACGCCAGGGGAGCTTTCCGGTGGAGAGCAGCAGCGCGTGGCCATGGCACGGGCACTTATCACGGAGCCGTTGGTGGTCCTGGCCGATGAGCCAACAGGCAACCTCGATACCAAAACAGGAGAGGCTCTCATAGACCTCATACACGAAATAAACACCAAAAAGTCAACCACCTTTGTCATAGTCACACACAACATGCTCTTTGCACACAAGAGCAACAAGATATACTACATGGTCGATGGCACCATAGCCGATACTGAGATCAGGCGTTAATATCAGATTAGAGGTTGTAGGTACATTGTAAGCGCTATTTGAGCCGGAGGACGCTGCCCCCTCCTGGAGCGACAAAGAAGCAGATCCGTATCCTCTTTATATTTCATGGTAGCAAAAGAAAGAAAGGGGCGGCTCCGCCCCCCTTCAGAACCCCCCGCAAGGGGACCAGTCCCCTTG
>NZ_JABXWD010000730.1 GCF_019173545.1 Candidatus Magnetobacterium casense
TCAAGGCTGCAACGGAGCTCTGCATACCTGTGGCTAATAACCCTGGTTGGAACTCCATCTCAGTCGCCGAGCATACCTTGATGTCGATCCTCGTGTTGTTGAAGAAGGCATTCTACGCCCATCAAGGGATGATTCAGGACAAGTGGCTGCAGAACGAACTCGTCTTGAACAACCGGGTTTTGGAGCTGCATGGTAAGACGCTGGGGATACTCGGCCTTGGAAATATAGGCAGACAGGTAGTCAAGCTAGTCAAGCCTTTCGACGTATCGATTCTATATAACAAGCGGACGAGGCTTTCGGCAGGCGAGGAGAAAGAGCTCGGGGTCAGGTATAGCAGCCTGGACGGCCTGCTGGGGCTATCCGACATCCTGAGCATCCACGTCCCTCTCGTAAAGGAGACGAGGGGGATGATTGGTGCTGAGGAGATTAAGAGGATGAAAGACGGGGCGATTCTCGTCAACACTGCAAGAGCCGAGATCGTCGACGAGGCGGCCTTAGCCGATGCTTTAAGGACGGGAAAGCTCTCCGGGGCAGCCGTCGATGTGCCTCGGGGACCTGATGAATTCACCAAGTTTTCAAGGGCTTTCGCTGGTCTCAATAATGTTCTCTTTACCCCTCACATCGCTGGTAACTCCAAGGAGGGAACCCTGCGTGGCCGAATTCAATCATCTGAAAACATTAAAAGGTACCTTGAGGGTGTTAAGCCGAATTATCTGGTAAACAGCATCTAGTAGCGCCGCCCAATATGCTACATTTCCAGATGGGGGACCTTGACTTTTGAAAACGGGAGAAATATGTGGGGAGGATAAGGCTATGACCCCAAACCCAAACACGTCTTCGAGCCCCTTAAATGATCTATTCACATTGCTTTTCACGCGATCACAATGGAGCTAGACGATGCCATCAAGGGAAGGCGCAGCGTCAGGAACTATATGGACAGCCCCGTTCCCATGGAGGTGATTAGAGATGTCCTGGAGGCGGGGACGTGGGCGCCGTCAGCCAAGAACGGGCAGCAGTGGCGCTTCACCGTTCGGACCGGCGACGCTAAGAGGAGGCTGACGGATCTGTTCCGCTCCAAGCTCGAGGCCAGATCCAGATGGGTGGGGCCCGCTGAGATGGGTTCGTCGCTGGCGTCGTGCGGGATCATGGAGCGGAACAGATCCGTCAGCCTCCTCTTAGCGTCGCCGGTCAGAACGGTGAAGCGCCACTGCTGCC
>NZ_JABXWD010000731.1 GCF_019173545.1 Candidatus Magnetobacterium casense
ATCAATGGCAAAAGAGGTATTTAAGCGGACGAAGCCGCATGTGAACGTAGGTACGATAGGGCATGTAGATCATGGGAAGACGACGTTAACATCGGTGATAACGCATGTATTGTCGAAGCAGGGGTTGGCGAAGGACAGGCCGTATGATTCGATAGACAAGGCGCCGGAGGAGAGGGAGCGTGGGATAACGATAGCGATATCGCATGTGGAGTATGAGACACAGAAGAGGCATTATGCGCATGTGGATTGTCCTGGTCATGCAGATTATGTGAAGAACATGATAACGGGAGCAGCGCAGATGGATGGTGCGATATTGGTGGTAAGTGCGCCTGATGGGCCAATGCCGCAGACGCGGGAGCACATATTATTGGCGAGGCAGGTGGGGGTACCGAGGATAGTGGTATTTATGAACAAGGTGGATATGTTAGAGGATCCTGAGTTGCTGGATTTGGTGGAGATGGAGGTGCGGGAGTTATTGAGTAAGTACAATTTTCCTGGGGATGAGATTCCCGTTGTGAGGGGTTCTGCGCTCAAGGCGAATGAGTGTGGGTGTGGGGGCGCGACGTGTGGTAATTGTGGTCAGATATTGAAGTTGATGGATGCGGTGGACACGTACATACCTAATCCTGTGAGGGAGATAGACAAGCCGTTTTTGATGTCTGTGGAGGATGTGTTTAGTATTAAGGGGAGGGGGACGGTAGGTACTGGTAGGGTAGAGAGGGGGAGGGTGAAGGTAGGGGATGAGGTTGATGTGGTGGGGATCAAGCCTGATATTAAGAAGTCGGTGGTGACTGGGGTAGAGATGTTTAACAAGACGTTAGATGAGGGGCAGGCGGGAGATAACCTTGGGGTGTTGTTGAGGGGGATAGAGAAGGAGGATTTGGAGCGTGGGCAGGTATTGGCGAAGCCTGGCAGTATAACGCCGCACAAGAAGTACGATGCTGAGGTTTATATATTGACGAAGGAGGAGGGTGGGAGGCATACACCGTTTTTTAATGGATATAGGCCGCAGTTTTACTTTAGGACGACGGACGTGACTGGGGTGGTGACGTTAACTGGAGGTGCCGAGATGGTGATGCCTGGGGACAATGTAAAGGTGAGTGTGGAATTGTTAACACCGGTGGCAATGGATGAGGGGTTGAGGTTTGCTATCCGTGAAGGTGGAAAAACTGTGGGCGCTGGCGTCGTTACTAAAATCAATGAATAAATTATA
>NZ_JABXWD010000732.1 GCF_019173545.1 Candidatus Magnetobacterium casense
AGCCTCTTGAGAAAAGGCATTCATCGTGCCCGTGGACAATACGCACGCAATTACCAGCAGACATGCCAGTAGTCTGCCGTAGCGTACCCCGCACCTGCCACCTGTTACACTTGCCCTGTCATGCTTGCACATAGCGTCCTTAGCTGTTAGAAAAGTCATTATGTTACAGTCCTCCATTATTTGTTGTTTAGTTAAATTATAGTAAAAAAAAAACTAATCGTCAATACGTCAAAAAAAATATATCCTTATGCTATGCCTTGGCGTCCTTTAGGGCATCCTTGCACAGGCATTGCCGGTGTGGTTCTACGGTGGTAATGGCGGCAGTGAGCAGGGTTTTCAGCGTCTCAAAGGCCTTTGCCATGGTATCCTTGACCTCCGTCACCGTGAGTTTTTCGGAGGTCACACCGGCGGCGTGGTTTGTAACCACCGCAATGGTACTATAACATATCTGTAGCTCACGCGCCAAGATCGCCTCGGGCATTGCCGTCATGCCCACGACGTCGGCACCCAGGCACGAGTAGGCGCTTATTTCGCGTCTGGTTTCAAGGCGCGGCCCCTGTGTGCAGACGTAGACGCCATCGTCGTAGATTGTGTGCTCGTATGCGAGCGTCTTGGACGCCTCTATCAGACAGGCCCTCAGTTGCGGGCAGAACGGCTCGGTGAAGTCAACGTGATAGACCTCGCCTTCTTCGTAGAAGGTTGAGGGGCGACCGTGTGTCATGTCAATTATCTGGTCGAGGATGGCCATATCCCCGGGATTTAACACCTTGTTAATGGCGCCGGTTGCACCCACCGCAAATATTCGGTTTACGCCAAGCTCACTGAACCCCCAGATGTTGGCACGGTAGTTGACCTTGTGTGGCGCTATGCTGTGACCAGCCCCGTGACGCGGTAAAAACAACACGTCTCTGCCTGCTATCCTCAGCGCCTTATACCGATCTGAGGGCGAACCATACGGCGTATCCACCGATATCTCTTCAATCAGCTCTATGCTTGTAGCAGCAGGCCGGTCATTGTCTCCGACGTTGTAAAAACCACTGCCGCCAATAATCCCTATCTCCGTCATCGTATACCTCCTGAATTTTTTATCCTTAATCATAATATACTCGAGTTTTCGAAAAACAGGCAAACAGCATGGTATCAATTTTGCTAACCATTTTTGCCTGTTTTTTTATGCAATCTCACGCAACTCCTTCTGCTTTTCACG
>NZ_JABXWD010000733.1 GCF_019173545.1 Candidatus Magnetobacterium casense
AACTTTATGTCCGCTGTGAGGAGCTCCACAGAAAAACCAGTACCTTGCCGACACCGGCAAGAAGGGAGGCATTGCGACCCTGCAAAAGTATGGCCCGGGCTTCTACTCGCAGATTGGTAGTCTAGGCGGTAGAGGAAACACCAAAGAGAAACGAACAGGCAGGAGCCCGAGTGTCAACCAAGCCCCTGCCGAGGAGGTTATCACAAACCCCAATGTTAATTATAACACTCACAGGTAAGGCAAAACAAGTATTCGCACTCTTCGCCCTGTACTGCAAAACACAGGGCAACAGGAAAGTCTGCGAGCTCGGAGGTGACAGATGCCTAGAATCCAGGTAATAAGCGAAGGCCCCATTGTGCCCAAGGTATTCAGTGAGATGGGCTATTGGACCAAGGAATACGCCGACCACGTAATTAGCGTGGGCTACAAGGAAGGGGAGATCGCGGCATTCTTCCAGTCTCCTGTAGACCGAGAGGCCATACTGGACGTGATCGCCCGGCACTTCGTCAGGACTGCAACCCCGATGGGGGCGGTACGGGGATGAACCTCTGTCGGAACTGCGAACACTGGTACAGCACCCTTGTCTGGAGAGGCAACTGCAACAAACACCAGTGAATAAAGGACAAATATAGCCAGGATGCCGAGCCAGGGGACTGCAAAGATTATGTCGACAAGTACGAGAAGTACAAGCTGGCATCCGCAAAGGAGAGGTAAATGACCAACGAACTAGCAGTGCAGGAATATGCACCTATGCCCGCCGAGGTGGTGGAGAACGCCACCACCCAGGCCAAGTTACTCATGGACATCGTGGAGAAGACCCAAGTGCTACCAGGCTATCCACGGCAAGAAGTATCTCCAGGTGGAAGCCTGGGAAACTATCGGGGCCTTCAACCGGGCCCACGCGGAAACCAAAGAAATCAAGCCGATAATGAAGGATGGCGAGGTTATCGGGTACGAGGCCCACGTGCAACTCTGGCGCGACGGCCATGTAGTCGGCGGCGCCATCATGCCGTGTTACCTGACCGAGAATTGCTGCCGCGGGAAGACCGGCGACGATAAGCATAAGGCTTGTATGAGTGCAGCCCAAACCTTCGCCACCAGCAAGGCATACCGGATGAATTACAGCTACGTGGCGATACTGGCTGGCTACCAACCCATGCCAGCAGAGGAAGTTACCAACGATATGGCGGGCGGTGACG
>NZ_JABXWD010000734.1 GCF_019173545.1 Candidatus Magnetobacterium casense
ACTGGCTGCGATACGGCAACGCATGGGAGATCGAAAGACCCGAAAACCTCTATATTATCAACTACTACGGCAACGTCAACGCCTACAAAGACCACAACGGACACCTCAGACACGAATGGGTCAATACCCAGGACGTCGTTGCCATCGCCTACGACACCCCAATCCCCGGCTACGCTAACAACACCGTCAACACACTCAGACTCTGGGGCGCTAAATCCACACGTGAGTTTGACCTCAACTACTTCCAGTACGGCGACTACGAAAAGGCCGTATCAGAAAAAGTCTTCACGGAAACCATCTCCAAGGTCCTCTATCCCAACGACAACGTCTTTGAGGGCAAGGAGCTGCGCCTCAAGCAGGAGTACTTCTTTGTCTCTGCAACGCTGCAGGATATCATTCGCCGCTACAAGAAGAACTTCCCCGAACGGGCCGACTACAGGGACTTCCCACAAAAGGTCGCCATACAGTTAAACGACACACATCCGGCCATTGCCATCGCCGAACTCATGCGTATACTCATCGATTCCGAGCACCTGGGCTGGGACCGGGCATGGGAGATAACCACGGCCACCTTCGCATACACCAACCACACCATCATGCAGGAGGCCCTCGAACGCTGGCCCCTACACCTCATGCACCGTGTCCTGCCAAGACACATGGAGATCATCTACGAAATCAACCAGCGATTCATTGACGCCCTGATCGCAAAATACCCCGGCGACATCGACAAGCTGCGCCGGATGTCCATCATCGAAGAGGGTGACGAAAAAAAGGTGCGCATGGCAAACCTCTGCATCGTCGGTAGCCACAGCGTCAACGGCGTCAGCGCCCTGCACACGGAGATACTCAAACTCGACCTGTTCAAGGACTTCTACGGTCTGTGGCCGCACAAGTTCAACAACAAAACCAACGGCATCACCCAGCGACGCTTCCTGAGACTGTGCAACCTCGAATTGGCACGCCTGATCACCGGCCACATCGGCGATGGCTGGATATCCAACCTCAGAGACCTCAAAAAACTCATCCCCTTCAGCAACGACAAGGACTTCCTGAAACGATGGCACGAAATCAAACAACGAAACAAACGCCACCTTGCCATCTGCATAATGGACCACCAAGGTATCAGCATAAACCCCGATTCCATCTACGACAATATGGAAAAGGCCCTCAACGAGCTTGGCTACGACCTGGA
>NZ_JABXWD010000735.1 GCF_019173545.1 Candidatus Magnetobacterium casense
GGGTGCGTGCTGCGGATGGCTCTGTGCCGGAGTTCAAGGTGTTTTTCAAGCGAGGCATGTTCATATGGTTTATGGGGCAGGCCCTGGGGATACCCGGATTGTGCTTCCTGAGCAACTTTATGGCATACCTGATCCTGCTCAGGGACAAGAAAACCACCTGGGATGAAAAACTCAACCTGGTCGTCTCACACGGAGGGGTCAACGACAACCGGATTGGGACGTTTGTTGCCCTGTTTGTGCTGGTGACAGTGCTGTTTGCCTTTAATCTCTTTGGGGTATACCAGGAATACAAGAAAACTCTTTCTCCTCAGGAACCTGTTGCTGTGCGTGTTCAGCGGTCTCCGGAGCGTGTTGTTGAGCCCTCTCCTGAGACGCTCCCAACGCTGCCACCACCGTCGCACAACAGGGCGGAGATGATGACGGCGGATGATTGGTTTGAGAGGGGCAGGAGGCTCTTTGTCGAGCGAGAGTATCAGGCCTCAGTGGATGCCCTGAACAATGCCATAGAGTTAAATCCGCAATACACCGAGGCATATGTAAATCGGGGATCGTCGTACAAGATGCTTGGAAAGAACCAGCAGGCGCTCAGTGATTATAATCATGCAATTGAGTTGAATCCAAAGCTGTCGGTGGCATATTTTTATCGGGGATTTTTTTACTATGACCTCAACAAAGTGCAGCAGGCCATTGACGACTTTGACATGGCCATAGACCTCAATTCCAGGTATGCCATGGCATATCTCTTTCGCGGGTTGGCATACAAGGCCATCGATGCCACCGAACAGGCCATCGAGGACCTTGACATGGCCATTGTGCTGGCCCCCCAGGACCCAAAGGCCTTTTACTCCAGGGCTGTGTTGCACAACGCTAATGGTAACGACCTCCAGGCCATCAGCGACTTCAAGGTCGCAGCCAGACTCGGCTCCAAAGAAGCAAGAGACGTCCTCGCAAAACAGGGCATCCAATGGTAAGGAAAAAAGAAGTCCCATAGAACTGCTTTAACCATGATTCCTTTGATTGACCATAAGATTGCCCAGGCAATTGGCCGTGTTGACAGAGGCAGTCAGTGGGTGTTATTATACAGTCATGCACCAGAAGTTTGACATAGCATTGAAGGACATCATAAAAGATGTGCCGGGGACGTTTTTGAGGTTGCTGACGGGGTATGAGACGGGCAAATTCATAGACGTTC
>NZ_JABXWD010000736.1 GCF_019173545.1 Candidatus Magnetobacterium casense
GGCGGTCAAGGCGGCAAACGAGACCTCCGGAGTGAGCAAGTCACAGGAACCGGTTGAGCGCATGTTGCCGCCTGTTGTTAGGATCATCTCACCGAAATATGGCACGGAACTCAAGAGTGCCGACGTGACGATTGAGTACGTCGTGCGCACGCCTTCAGGCGAACCGGTCACCGGCATTAAGGTGCTGGTAGACGGCAGACCCGTCACCTTTACAGAGGTGGACAGTGGCGTGGTCAGGATAACCATCCCGCCGCAGGACTGTGAGGTATCGCTCATTGCGGAGAACAAGTATGCCTCAAGCGTGCCTGACATGGTAAGGCTCATATGGGATGGTAAAGAGGTCCCTGTAGGGCCAAAGCTCTATATACTTGCCATAGGCGTCAATAACTATAAGAGGGTTGATCCCCAAAAGAATCTCAAGTTTGCGGTAAAGGATGCCGAAGACTTTGCAAATGCCTTCAAACTCCAGAAGGGCCTCCTGTACAGTGATGTTGTAACCAGGGTACTCGTAAGTGATGTTGTATCCGGTTTATCTACAGATGTTGAGGCCAGTAAGGAAAATATCCTTGACGGTTTTAAATGGATACTGAGACAGACAACGAGCAAGGACGTGGCGATGATATTCATGTCAGGTCATGGTATAGATGACTCAACCGGTTATCACTACCTGCCCTACCTCTCTGCAGAGAAGGATTATACGATAGAGGCATTGGTACCGTTTTCAGAGATCAAGAAAACCGTAACGTCCATTGCAGGCAAATCGTTGTTGTTTCTGGACACCTGTCATTCAGGCAACGTTATGGGGCCAAAAAGTGACATGGGTGCAAAGAGTGACATGGGGGTAGACCTAACCCGGGTGATTAACGATTTGGTCAGCGCAGAGAACGGCGTTGTGGTATTTGCGTCCTCCACGGGCAGACAACTGTCCTTTGAGAGCCTCCAATGGGGCAATGGTGCGTTTGCAAAGGCGCTAGTTGAGGGGGTTAAAGGTGAGGCCGTCCTGGGAAAGTCAGGGAAGATAACGATAAACACCCTCGATGCCTATATCTCAGAACGGGTAAGGGAACTAACAGGTCGCAAACAGACCCCAACCACCACAAAGCCACAGACAATTCCAGATTTCCCCATTGCGGTGAAGAAGAAGTAGATGGGTAGCACTCCATTCAAGCGTGGTCATGTTGCTCAAGCAT
>NZ_JABXWD010000737.1 GCF_019173545.1 Candidatus Magnetobacterium casense
TCCCTCTGAAGGCAAATACCTTCATGAACTCAGAACCAAACGGGGGGGCAATCTTGCCGAGTTCTTTGAATTCAAGAGACTTGCCCTTCGATACCTGAGCACTAGATAATTCATTCCCTGTTTGCGGGACGAGAACCGTCACGAAGCCTTCCGCATCCACGTTCAGCAGGACTACGTAGGCATCCTCTTCGCTCTTTATAGTGAAATCCAGCACCTCTCCTTTTCTGAACACAATCTTGTCCTTAGTGCCTCCAATCTTAAGAAAGACGTTGAACTTTTGTCCCTGGTGTGAAAGCGTTACCAATTCACGCACCTTGACATAGCGCTCAACACGCTTTACCACATCCTCAGCGCTGGCGGCCTCGTAGAGCTTGTCGCCGCTTGAGATATAAAGCGTGTATGGCCCCTTGTCATTGGTTATTAACAGGTCATAGTCTTTCTCATTTCTTACCATCTTCACACCCTTGAGGGACTCAAGGCTTGAGTCAAGATTTGAAGACTGAGAATCGCCCCCCTTGAACTCAAGTTTAACCTTTAAAGCCCCCTTCGATGAAACAATTCCCTGCCTGGACGGACGGTTAACGGTTCCCTGCGCTGTGGCGGCGGCCCCGCGTTTTCCAAACACGGGGGTGTTGACCGCCATGTCTTTGGGATGAAGCAGCTGAGGGGTCTGGGCATAGTCGTTTGTATCCGCTTTGGCGTATTTATGGAGTTCCTCATAGGTAACAACGCCGTCGTTATTGGTGTCCGCCTTGCCCTGAAGCCCCTTGACAATGGCATTGGTCAGGGCGCCGTGCGCCTTGTTATCAAATGTGCCGGAACCGTCATCTAAATCGCGTGCCGTTGTGTTATCCTCAGAGGCCGATATGTATATCGTATTGCGATATGGGTAGCCGGTATCTTTGCTGCCGCTCCACGGTGGGCTAGGCGTGTCTGTAAAGCCAGGGATAGCCGTATTTTTCTTTATCCCCTTAGGATTTTTGACGGTTCTGACGGCATTGCCGGAGAAACAACTGTCAAATACGACAAAGAGCTTTCTGTCCTTGTCGAGTTCGCCGATGACTGGCCGTAAGTCGGTCCTGCCTACGATCAGCGACGCAATGATCTTCTCTGCGTTCATACTGTCTGCCGCGACATCATAAGGCACAATGGCGCCGGTGGTAGTGCCAATGGGGAGGCTGATCTCTG
>NZ_JABXWD010000738.1 GCF_019173545.1 Candidatus Magnetobacterium casense
ACGGCGGTACATAGGCGCCTTACGACGACCATAGGTGTACTTAGTCCTTCGTCCACGGGCTGCAGGGGAAAGAGCCAACTGTTGACTCGAACTTCCTCCCCCGGGAGTAGCCCTTGCGCGTTTACGTGATCCGGGTACATACATGTATTATGGGTGCAAGGTGAAGTGAATTGTGATTGATATGCCATAAATATAAATATGACGTCATCAAAATAGTTCCAGAGATCCAGAGGAGATTTTTAGGTACAAGCCGACCAAAATCCCCTCCGCGCCCATATATACACCCCATTCGAGCTTTTGGCCCATATTATTGCCCAAAATTATACCCCAATTAGGAATAGTTCCATAGTTCCAGAGATCCATACATCGTGGGTGAGGGGCGGAACTAATGGGTACTCGTAGGCTAGTTAACGGTCGGTCCGTCGCTGTCGCTTACTCCCTCCCCGATACTACAATATATGGCAGTACATTTACTTAGGTTCGCTATATGACACGTCCCACTCTAACGATACAAGAATGGTTTGGCCGGACCCAAAAGGGCCGACATAAAACTGAAAACCAAACAAAGCAAGCTCGGACGTAGCATCAATCCAAGGACAAGGGACAGGGACAGCCTGGGCAGTCAAGCCTAGTAGCTGATACCCCGGCTGCAGAATCTGGGGGTACATAGTGTATTCAATGCGGTTATCCGTGGCGTTAAGTGTCTTCCTTCCAACGTCCTTCAGAGAGTTGAAGTAATTGAAGCTAAAACCAGTAGCCGCCAAGTCAGGGTCATGATTGTATCGAACCGCCACTTGAGGGAGCAATGCGTCATCACTCTGTTCCATCGTGATTAGCTCTGCAATAAGCTTAATACTATGCACTTTCATCCGAGTGAATAAAGCGCCATAAGCGGCAGCGCTAGGAGCCTGCTGCGTTGTGGGAGATAACACTAACTTAAAGTCAGTGCCCCCCCCAACACCCGTATACTGAATAAAAGCGTTGGTCTTGTTCACACGAATTGTCTGATTACTCCGAGACGAAGAATTTACTATCCGCGTTGTCGCATCCGGCGTAGCAAACCTAGCACCACCGAACAAACGGCGGTACATAGGCGCCTTACGACGACCATAGGTGTACTTAGTCCTTCGTCCACGGGCTGCAGGGGAAAGAGCCAACTGTTGACTCGAACTTCCTCCCCCGGGAGTA
>NZ_JABXWD010000739.1 GCF_019173545.1 Candidatus Magnetobacterium casense
TCCCCGTTATTGGAGAAAAACCACAGCCTTGACGGAGTGGGGGAACATCTGGGAATACCTCCAAAACAACGAAATCAGGGTGTCTATCGCGTCCGAGAAAATAGACACAGCCTCGAAGTGGATGATGTTCATGGGCGGGCAAATACTTCACAACGCCCGACTCCGGTGGTTATATCCCGAACTCCAGCTCATTGACATCGGATACACTCGGGCCAACCGCTGGTCGAGCCTGTATCTCGACCTCCCCCATCTTGGAATCTACCCCGAACCGACGTTCTCCGTCACCGGAATCCGGGGGGCACAACAGGGCGGGCATTATGACATCTTAGACGCCGATGACATTGTGGGTGAAAAGGGGGCCGAGAGTGCCGTCGTCCTTGAGGACGCCTTGAGATGGTTTGATAACGTGGAAGAACTGCTTGTCCAGCCGGACATGGGTATGCCTAATCCTAGTCGGATCAAGCTAAAAGGGACGCATTGGGGGCCGGGCGATTGGGCAATCTGTCTCATGGGGTTCTACCCGGAATACAAGTGGCACGTTGTGTCCTGCCAGAAAGACTCGTCCCTGGTCAATCAGGACAACATCACGTATATTAATAACCCGGATGTCGGCGAGTTGGAGTCGAATTGGCCGGAGGTGTTTTCGACGAAGCACTACATTGACATGGCGGCTAACCCCGAAAAACGGATGGTGTATTGGGCGCAACATAGAAATTCGCCCCGTGGAACGGACAACCCCTTGACTAAATTCGACATCTCTTGGCTGAGATACTACAGGTTCGATAATCGGCAGGGCGAAACCGGGCCCGAACTCTGGATAGTCTGTGAGGACGACAAGGAGGAGTTCCGGGTCGAGGACATCCCGCTTTACGGGATGATCGATCCTGGGGGGTTCAGTGAGTTGAAGCTAGTCAAGACGGGTAGCCGGAACGCGATGCTAGTCGGCGGCCAGCCTCGGGAGTCTATCAAGAAATTCGTATTTGACACGGACGCGGGGCGGTTCAAAGACCCAAAAACGTTCATGGATAAGTTGTTTGACATGGACGCCAGGTGGAAACCAAGGCGGTGGGAGATAGAGTCGCACACCGGGGCACAGGGATACATCTACAAAGACATCAAGCAGGAGGGGAAGAACCGGGGGCGGCGACTACTGATTATCGAACTTGAGGCCGACCGA
>NZ_JABXWD010000074.1 GCF_019173545.1 Candidatus Magnetobacterium casense
GATGAAAATGGTAACTGTTTCCAATTCTTCTCCTTTGATCAGTTTAGCCTCTATTGCTGAATTTGATCTTCTGCGGTTGTTTTTCAAAGAAATATATATACCGGAGGCAGTTTATAAGGAAGTAGTTACTCAAGGTCAAGGTCGTTTCGGGCAAAAAGAAGTGAAAAATGCTCGTTGGATCAGAGTAGTAGCCGTTAAAGGCAAGGATAAAGATGCACAGCAGAGGTTTGTACAAAAAATTTCCGTGTTTCCCTGATAATTTTATACTCTGAATCGCTGCATGTTGCGCTAATCTTTACAGAAGTGCTATGATATAAGTTATGAGAGTATTGAGGCATTTCAACCTGCTCAATGTTGGCCTTATCGTATTGCTTGTGATGGCTGGGATGTACGAACAGGGGCTTTATAAGGAAAAGCGCCCGGTGAGGGTTGCCATGAAGAAGGTTGAGCCTCTGCAACATGAGGAGGTAGCAATACAGGAGGGGCAACAGTTACAGGACAGGGGCAGTTATATGCTTATCACAGACAAGAACCTGTTTCACCAGGACAGAAAACTTGTCTTACCCGTTAAGACACCGCCCGAGACCCAAGCACCCCCGCCTGAGTTCACAGTGTATGGGATACTGATGTATCCTAACGCCACAACAGTCTATGTTGAGGACAAGAAAAATCCCTACAGCACGCAGGGCAGGGGGACAAGACAAAGGAGACTCCACCAGGGAGATACAATCAGCGGCTACACGTTACAGACTATAACACCTGAATACGTTGAGTTCGTCAGTGGTGAAAAGACCTTAAGATACATGGTCGTAGACCACAGCAAGAAGAAGCCCCGTACAGGTATATCACCTGCATCACCACCGGTACCACAAAAGGGCAATCCACCACACGGGGCACCTCCGGGTATGAACACACCTCCCGGCACACCCCCAATACCAATGCCGCCTATGCCTGGACCATAAGGTTTTGGGGCATAATCGGGCAAATCAAAGAATAGAAGGCACATAAATGGATATGGAACAAATGGAACAAGAAATAAAAAACGAGTTTGAGGTATTTGGTTTTAGCAAGAACATCCTCAAGGGGGTCATAGAGGCTGGTTACAAGGTACCATCCCCGATCCAGGAAAAGGCGATACCGGTGATCCTGCAGGGACGCGACGTCATTGCGCAGGCACAGACGGGCACCGGCAAGACGGCAGCCTTTGGATTACCGGCAATGCAGATGGTCAACTACACCGGAGAGGTGGAGATACTGGTGATAATCCCCACGCGTGAGCTTGCCTCCCAGGTCAGCGACGAGTTGTATCGGTTGGGACGCTTTGCCTCCATCCAGACGGTGGCGGTATACGGGGGACAGTCCATCAGTCGGCAGGTGGATTTGATCAACCGTGGGGCTCAGGTGGTCACGGCCACCCCGGGAAGGCTCCTAGACCATCTCAGGAGCAAGCGCCTCAAGGGATTCAATCCCAGCATCGTTGTCCTTGACGAGGCCGATGAGATGCTGGATATGGGCTTTATCGAGGACATAGAGGCCATCTTTGAGTACCTTCCCAAAAGGCGTCAGACGTTGTTGTTTTCGGCGACCGTTCCACCCGTTATTGCGAGATTGGCACGCTCGATCCTCAATGACCCGGTCACGATTGACGTCACACCCAAGGACCTGGCAACCAACGCCGATATCGAACAGCGATACTACGTGATAGATGAGCGTGAGCGTGAGGAGGCCCTTGTCAGGCTCATAGACACGGAGGCCCCGCCAAAGGCCCTGATCTTCTGTCGCACCAAGAAGGAGACCGACCTCCTTTCTACGACGATGATATCGCGCGGCTACTCTGCAAAGGCGCTGCATGGGGACATGGAGCAGTTCCAGCGAAACACCACCATGGATAACTTCAAGCGTGGGCGCATCGATATGCTGATAGCCACCGACGTGGCAGCCAGGGGGTTGGATATCACCGACGTCTCTCACGTATTTAACTACCACATCCCATTTGATCCGGGCAGCTATGTCCACCGCATCGGGCGCACGGGCAGGGCTGGAAAAAAGGGCATTGCCATCACCCTGGTCACACCGCTGGAGTTCAAGGAGCTAACGCGCATCATGGAATTCTCCGGCGCCCCGATCATCTACGAGGAAGTGCCAACCATCACACAGGCCAAGAGACGGCATCAAAACACTCTAGTAGACAACCTAACTCAAAGACACATCTGCGATGAGTCCGTTGAGATCATCCAGCGTTTGTCTGAGGACATGGACTGTACGCAGATAGCGTGTAAGGCGGTCTCCATGCTCCTGGACAAGCAAAAGGTGGCAGGCCCAAACAGGATTGGTCTGAGCACCAGGGAGGTTGAACGCATAATGCACAAGACAACAAGGCCAAAGGCGCCACGGAGAGCGCCATCAAGAATACCAGCCAGGAGAAAGAGATTCTAAATTATCAAGAGAAAAACTATTGCCTATGGAGATATTTTTCAGGAAGGAAAAAACGTATCCTCTTAAAAAAAAATGGTAAAAGGTTTCGCAGGAAGGGGTCAAGGGGACTGGTCCCCTTGCAGGGGGTTCTGAAGGGGGGCGGAGCCGCCCCTTTCTTTTTTGTGCTACCATGAAATATAAAGAAGATACGAAAAAACAGCTAAAACGAGGATTGTCTTTGCACCATATCATGATCCAATCCCTAAAAAGGACGATGGGGGATAGACCTTGAGCAAATTAAGTCAATAGAGATAGTTGATGTGGAGTATTATCACTGATGAGTGTAAGCTTAATGAGATATGAGCCGGATTATGCCGTTAGTCCTGGAGACATCCTGCAGGAGAGACTTGAAGCTATGAGCATGAATCAAGCAGAGTTTGCAAAGAGATGTCAGATTTCCCCGCAAATTATCAATCAGATAATTCATGGCAGACAACGTGTTACTCCGGAAATTGCAATAATATTTGAGAAAATAACCGGGGTTTCGGCACACATATGGAACAATCTTGAGGCTTCGTATCGGCTCCATGCTCCTGTACAAGCAAAATGTGGTACGCCCAAACAGAATAGGTCTGAGCACCAGGGAGGTTGAACGCATCATGCACAAGACAACAAGGCCAAAGGCGCCACGGAGAGCGCCATCAAGAATTCCAGCCAGGAGAAAGATATTCTAATGGAGCACCACAATCAACCTTGCTGTAACTGTGATGTAATCGTTCACCTATAAGAAAAAAGGGGAGCGGCTCCGCTTCTTGGCGCTCCAGGTCGCACCTGGCTCCCCTCAGACCCCTCCTGCAAGGGGACCAGTCCCCTTGACCCCTTCTTGCCTTGTTGACAGCATGTTACTATCTAATCACAGAAATATTTGCAGGAAGAGTTTTTTATCATCCGGTCTGTGTTACTGCGCAGAGGGTCAGTGCGGCGGATTGTTGCTGTTGGTTTGCCTGCTCGATGACAAACCAGTTTTTGGCGGTGACACCGACGTACTTGGTCAGGGCATAATTGAGCGTGCCACCGAGGATAACACCCACCCCATAGGGCAAGGACTTCTCTACGGCCTTTCGGGTGAAGTTGACGCCTATACGGCTAAACAGGTCCTTTAAGATATGTAAGGCCGCCCCTTGCAGGTAATGCTGTATCATGGAGACACCTGCGTCACTGGCAACCTTGATACCGATGTTTGCACCGGTCAACTGTATGGCAGCGCCCTTGAGATTACTCTTTATCAGTCGTATGGTGCTGAGATTGTCGCAATTGGACTGTAGCGTCAAGCCGGCCTTTTCAAGCGTACCGGCTGCGGCCAGGAGAAAGGCCAGTTGGCGTGATTGCTCTGCCGAGGTGTCGTAACCAAAGGCCTCACACAGACACAGACACATGTCCACCTGGTACTTCATCGCAGTAACCACGTCCACGGCCATACCGGCGGCAATGGCCGTCACCGTACCAATCCCGGGGATAATGCTGGGTATAGCCGTCACACTGCCAATCAGGGCAGCAAGGTTGGAATACTTCTTCACGATCTTGTCTGCTACGAGTATCTGTCCCTTGAGGCCATCACTACTCTTGCAGCACCCATCATAGTACTGCCTGTATCCGTCAACGGTCTGTTTCACCGCATCGGGTTTCATGGCCACCCGCTTGACGGCGTTGTACAGACGACAGTCGTCACACTTTTCTTCTTTAATCATCACGTTAATAATACCTGCTACCTGGCATCTTTGTCAACAGCCTGGGCAACGCAATTCGATACATGTCAAGAAAAAATAAAAATCGCATAAAAATAAACAAAATAATGTTAATATAAAGATATAAGGAGGATATCATGGAACGGGAATCGGTTACAGCAAACAAAGTTACAGGCGTCTCAGGATGGAATGCGGTATGGATGTTTGTTATCCTGGGGATTTGTATACTCCTGGTGGGGTACTTTTCGTTTGAAATGCAAAAACAACGAAGCAAGAAAAATATTGGGAACCAATTATTAATAATAACAAAAACCAAGGTTGAACAGATAGTGACATGGAAAAGTGAACGTCTCAGAGATGCCACCGGTGTCTATACAAACCCCTTTATTGCCGTACATACGGAAAGGTATCTCAATGACAGAGCGTCAGAAACAGAGAAGGCTATATTATATGCGCAATTTTTATCCTTGAAAGATGTTCTAACTCTTGCCGGGATCATGCTTACGGATATAGATGGCTCCGTTGTTTTGTCTACGGAAGCAGGCAATTCAAAGGCAGTCCGCCCGATAGAGGCAGTTATCGAATCGACCTTCAAAAGTGCAATGACCTCAAAAAAAATAGTCATCTCCGACATTTACCTCAATCTGCACAATACCCCAATGGTGACTGTTGTTGTTCCTATATTCAGAAGAGATAAATTTACAGGAGAGATAGCAGGTGATGTGGCAGGCGCTCTTGTAATGGATATAGACCCTTATGCCGGACTGTTTCCGTTGATTCAGGGCTGGCCTGTAATTAGCGACACGGCAGAGACCTTATTGGTCCGTCGTGAGGGCAGCGACGTGGTGTTTTTAAACGAGCTTCGTCACAGAAAGGGTACGGCCATGGTTTTTCGCTTGCCTGTAAGTGATAAAAACCTGCCTGCTGCGATGGCAGCAAGGGGGCAGCGTGGTATGGTGGAAGGTATCGATTACAGGGGACATCATGTGTTGGCAGCGATTATGCCTGTGACGGATACGCCGTGGTTTATTGTCTCCAAGGTGGATCAGGATGAAATTTATACGCCTATTGCAACAATCGCAAAAAACATGTCAATAATCGTCAGCTTGCTATTGACACTGTCAGGTACGGTGATCGGTTTGGCATGGCAGAAGCGAAAAGCCGGCTACATAAAGAAACAGCATGAAACTGAGGAACGCTTTCGGAAGGTGTTTGATAATAGCCAGATTGGAATAGCCTTGTGGAGTAAAGAACACAGATTCCTGGACGTTAACAATAAGTTTTGTGAGATGCTGCAATATACCACTTATGAAACAGGAGACATAACAATTGAAGGGATAACGCATCCAGACGATTTTGATAAAAGTATGAAGATGATAACCAGACTGCTTAACAATGAAATTCAATTATTCCGTATAGATAAACGTTACATAACAAAAACCGGCAAGGTTTTATGGGGCAGCTCAACAATCAGCACAATCAGAGACAACAAGGGACAAATGTTGTATGGCCTGGCAATGATAGAGGACATCACGGTGCGCAAGGAAATGGAAGAGAAGCTTGTCCGTGCAAATCGGCTATATGCGGTCTTAAGTCAGGTAAACCAGGCAATCGTGCGGATAAAAGATGAAACGGAATTGTTTAAGGAAATATGTCGCATCTGTATAGAGTCCGGGGGCTTTAAAATGGCCTGGATTGGATTAAGCAGTTTGGACAATCTGTCAGTAGAACCTGCTGCATTTGCGGGGATAGATGAGAGAGCGCTGGACGATATAGTGAACTGCATAGTAAACAGACCTGACGGGACATGTCCAATCGTTAGGGCCATAAGGAGTGATACGATTTTTATATGTAACGACATGGCAACAGACCATGCAGTAGCCGTTTGCAGGGATGAGGCATTACATAGAGGATACCTTTCATTGGGATCGTTTCCTGTAAGAAAACGTGGAGTTGCTATCGGCACGCTTTCATTGGGCGTTGATCAAAAGAACTTCTTCTCTGACAATGATATTAAACTATTGGAAGAGGTTGCACTGGACATATCGTTTGCATTGGATATAATGCAGGATGAACGGGCGAGAGAGAAAGAGTTGAAACGCAACAAGATGATCCTTGACGTCTCAATGGACGGATTCATGCTAGTTGATCAGACAGGAAAGATAATAGAGGTTAATCGTGCCTTTTCCGACTTGCTGGGTTATTCAATTGATGAACTATACACTATGAACGTTATGGAGATAGACATAGGGCAGACGCACACTGAGATCGTTGCACGTATACAACAAATAATCCATACCGGACACAATAAGTTTGAGACGGTATTGCGACACAAGGATAACAGAAGGGTTGATGTAGAGGTAAGCGTAAGCTGCATAGAGTCGGATGGTGAGATAATGCTGTTTGCTTTTCACAATGATATCACAGAAAAGAAACATAGAGATAAAATGTTTCTTTTAAACCAGAGAAAGGCGCATATGGGTGAGATGTTAAGCATAATAGCCCATCAGTGGAAACAACCAATCTCGGTAATAGGCGCAGCTATAAACAAGCTTAAGATTGAGACTATGTTTGGCACTTTGCAGGAAAACGTGTTGAAGGCAGCTATTGAAAAGATAGACAGTATGATCCAGCATCTGTCACAGACAATAAGCGACTTCATAGGTTTCTTCAAGCCGGATAAGGGTAAGGAGGTGTCGGATATCAGGTCGATTATGCAAAAAGCCCTTAACATCATAGGGGAACAGTATAAAATCAATGGCATTGAGGTAGACCTGAGATGTCAATCGGATACCCGTATAGAGACGCATGTCAGTGAGCTTGTTCAGGTGTTTCTAAGCATCCTTGAAAACGCAAGGGATGCATTTGAGGGAAGAAGTGTGGCCAGTCCAAAGGTATCGATAGACATATATGACAGAGACGCCCGGGTAGTTACGGAGATTAAAGACAACGCAGGTGGTATATCTCCTGAGGTAATGGATAACATGTTTTTGCCCTATTACACCACAAAGGGAGAGTTAAACGGCACAGGGCTTGGGCTTTACATGGCCAATATGATCATAGAGGAGCACTGTCATGGTAAACTGTATGCCAAAAACATTGAAGGTGGAGTGACTTTTATCGTTGAGCTTCCAAAACGGACAGATTAAAAAGTGCAACACGGAGGTAAGAGGTGCAGGTATGGATGAATATGCAATTAAGGATGAACTGCAGAAGTACGCAAAGGATATGGCAGTGCTATATGCTGAGGACAACGAAGGTATAAGAGAAGATATCTCCAACATACTGAGAAAGTTTTTCTATGTGGTAGATACGGCCGAAAATGGTACCAAGGCATTGGATATGTATACGAGCAGGTGTTACGATATAGTCATAAGCGATATCAGGATGCCAGGCATTGACGGCATTGAACTGACCGGTAAGATCAAGGCAATCAACCCTGAGCAGGTGGTAATGATAACGACGGCGTATGAGGATCATAGTTGCATGTATGAGTTGATTAACCTTGGGGTTGATAAATTCATTGCCAAACCGATTAACTTGCTAACCCTGCTGAGGCGCTTGTTACACGTGACAATACGGCTCAATGACAGAAAGACACACATCGCAGACATGCTTGCCATAGCCAGACTTTCGGCTATGAACGAAATTTTGGCCAACATTGCCCACCACTGGAGACAACCACTAAGTGCCATAGGTCTGTATGCACAGGAGCTGCCTGAGCTACATATGGATGGGCAGTTGGACATACAAACGCTAAACAATTGCGTTGCTGATATCATGAAACTTGTCAAATCAATGTCTCGTACGATAGATGAATTCAGACAACACTTTAGGTCTACAGACAACAAAGAAGTCTTCAACATAGCAGATGCAATTGACGACGCTGTTTTTATTGTTAAGGACACCATTAATTGCAATGGCATAAACCTGATAAAAGAGTACGAAACGGACGTTACGATAGAAGGGAATAAGAGACGGTTTTCCAACGTGTTGATCCTTGAGCTTTTGTGTAACGGCATTGACGCATTACTCACAGACAAACCAAACAACCCGTATATAAAGCTCCATGTGACAACAAAAGACAACAAGACAGTGATAACAGTGTCCAACAATGGCGGCCTGATCAGCGATAAGGCGATAAGCAAGCTATATGAGCCATACTTCAGCACAAAGTCGGTAGCCGCCGGCAGCGGATTGGGATTGTACCTGGCAAGGATGCTGCTTGAGAGAGAGTTCAACGGCACCATAAGCGCCATAAATATTGACGGCGGCGTGGAGTTCAGGATAGAGTTGTAAAGCTGAGTTAGATTCGATTAATGGGGTCAAGGGGACTGGTCCCCTTGCGGGAGGGGTCTGAGGGGAGGGCAGAGCCGCTCCCCTTCTTTCTTTCGCCTGATTACGACTGCGGCTGGAATCTTTGCTATCTTGAGGCCGGTGCGTGGATGGGGTATGTCTGAGGCGCTGCACAGTCCCCCAAAGAGGCGGAGCGCCCAGTACGGGATATTCAGCCCCGACAGGGTTGAGTAGATTATCCCCCCGCTCATGCGGGTATTTACTTCAAGGAGATAGGAGGTGTTGCCACCGTCCTTGAATTGGACGTTGTATATGCCGTTTAACCCCAGCGCCCTGGTCAATCTTCTTACGGTGTCCTCTATTTCGGGGTTGTCTTCGATCCACTGTATGTAGCCGAGGTCCCTCGATTTGAGTCTTATGACGAGGCGTATCAATGACCCGTTATCGGCAAGACAGTCAACGCTCCTCTCTGCTCCCTCAAGGTACTGCATCACAAGGAGTTCCTTAAAGCCGGGGCTGTCCTTAAGCGCCCTGCGCATTTGAGCAATGCCCACCTTTGAGCCATCGCCTGAGAGGATGTAATCAACCTCCGACATGTCATCCCTGAGCACCTTGAATCCTATGCCGTGTATGGAGACGGAGGGCTTGAGGCACAATCCACCGTGTCGTGGCTTGAGGTGCGCTACTGCCGAGTCAAAGTCTTCATACGTGCAGCAGAGGCGATACTCCGGGATGTTTACGATGCCCGGGGCAAGGTGGGCGTACAACATTGCCTTGTTGTTGATCATGCGTAGGGTTTCGCTCTGGCCGCAGACCACAACCCTGGCGCCGATGGCGGCAAACTCCTCATATCTGTCGGCAACCTCAGCCGCCCCACGTGTAGGCATAAACACCCCCACCTCGTACCTCCTGCAAGTTTGCAGGCAGTAGTCAACGTAGGCGGCTCCGGTGATGCCTGCCGGTTCAACGGCGGAGATGTCCGTCGCTGCAAGGCCAAGAAATCCGGGGTTTCTGTGCGTGCATAAGACCTTAAACGCCCCCTCCGCATCGGCATCACGGATGTCCATGATGACATTGTAGAGGCTGGAAAAACCCTCGTTAAACCATACCGTTACTGCCATTAATATCCATTAAGTACAAGCACGGTATTAAGTATATACGAATCATGAGAAAAAAAGTAAGGACGGCATACATTTTCATGTAAAAACATGTCAAGATTCTATGAGCTAACGCCTGAGCAGGAAGGGCCTGCAAGCAGTTTCGTTCAGCTTTTGAGGCCCTGAGACCTGAATCGCATCATCAGGATGAGTATTACGCCGAAGACCAGATAGCGGGCATTTACGATGTCCTGGCTGATGAACGTTACCCCTGCCTGTGCACTCCACCTGGCTAACGCAAGGAGTGCTACCCGCAGGATATCCGTCACAGGTATCAGCACCAGGGCGCCCACGACTACACCCGAAACCGACCCCATACCACCAACTATCACAATGCAGAGGACCAATATCGACTCCCAGAAGTGAAACATATCCGGGTGGACGATGTGCATCCAGTGGGCATAGAACGAACCAGCCGCTGCCCCAAATGACGCACTTAGCGCAAAGGCAAGCATCTTGTACCTCCGGGTGTCTATGCCGCAGGCCTCTGCCGCCGTTTCGTCTTCCCTGATTGCGATCATGGCCCTGCCTGTGCGGGAGTGCTCAAGTCGCCTTATGACTACGGTGGCCAGTACCAGCATAAACAGTATCAGATAGAAGAACTCCCAATCCTTGCTCAACGTATGCCACAGAAACGAGGGACCTTTGACACCGGTAATCCCCATTGGCCCGCGTGTCAGCCAGACCTCATTGCGTATGATCAGGACGATGAGTTCGCTGAAACCAAACGTGACAATGGCAAAGTAGTCCCCGGTCAATCCCAGCGTTGGAATACCCCGCAATATCCCCCACAGAGCGCCGTGTGATACCGCAAGAAGTAAAATCATCCAGTACGGTATATCGTAGTGGGCGCTCAACAGAGCCGAGGTATATGCGCCAATGGCGTAAAATCCCACGTATCCCAGATCGAGGTAACCTATGAATCCCGTCACTATGCGCAGGCCAAGGGCAAGTACCATGTACAGCATCGACATGGTGGCTATGCGCAAGACGTAGTTCATTGACGCCCCTATCGGTATCCACGGAAGCAACAATAGAGCCAGTAAGACAACGAGCTTTCTGTTCACCTGCTGTCGCCTTCGGTCTTGCCAAGCAGTCCGGCAGGCTTAAAGATTATAACGAGTATCATTATGGCATATGCGATACCATCTCTGTATGCCGACGATATGTAACCGGCGCCAAAGGCCTCGGCAATTCCGAGGATCATCCCGCCCAATATGGCCCCCGGCACGCTGCCTATGCCGCCCAGGACTGCCGCGGCAAAGGCCTTTATCCCGGCCATGTAGCCCATCGTAGGCCAGATGGCGTTGTAGTACACACCCACAAGCACACCCGCAACGGCCCCAAGAAAAGACCCCGTGGCAAAGGTAAAGGATATCACACGGTTGAGGTTGATGCCCATCAATGCGGCTGCCTTTGCGTCCTGGGCAATGGCACGCATGGCCATACCGGTTTGCGTGCGCATTATTATGTAGTTCAGTGCCAGCATCAGAAGCACGCAGAGCGCAAATATAAACACCTGCAGGTAGTTTATGTTTATATCGCCGATGGTCAGGGCCATCGAAGAGAAAAACGCCGGGAGTTTCTCTGCCGGAAACCCCTTCTGCTGTGCCCCCCATATGATCAGGGCAAGGTTCTGCAGGAATATGCTCATCCCGATTGCGCTGATCAGGGCCACCAGGCGGCGTTTATCTCTGAGGGGTCTGTAGGCAAAGTACTCCAGGAATATCCCAAAGGCAGAGCACACAATCAGGGCTATGCCAAAAGCCGCAAAAAAAGACACGTCGCAGACAGTCACCAGGTGGTAGGCGATGAATGCCCCCAGCATGTACACCTCACCGTGGGCAAAGTTTATAAGCCCCAGCACCCCGTAGACCATCGTGTAACCGACCGCAATCAGGGCATATATGCTGCCCAGCGTAAGCCCGTTAGTCAGTTGCAGCAGAAACAGCGATGATTTGTCGAATATCTCTTGCCAGTTCAGATAAACTCACACAACTATTTTTGTATCTACACTGATACTTTTCCTGATTGAGCGTCTTGTGCCTTACAGCAACCTACCCCTCAACTCCTCCACGGAGGCAGCCCCCTTTATCCGTCCCTTAAAGTCCTCCAGCTTTTTTATGTCCTCAATACCCCTGATATTATCCATAAGCGCAAGGCCATCAGAGCCATACTTGATCTCAAGCATCCCCTCTATTGCCCCAAGTAAGCCTTTTATCAACCCCTTGCGCTCTCCCTCCATCAGCCCCTTTGCCAGCCCTTTACGCTCTCCCTCTATCAGCCCCTTTGCCAGCCCCTCATGCTCTCCCGCCATGAATACCCCTACCTCATCCCTGGACCTCATCTGCCAGTAATCATATATTTCAAGCTCTTTCTCGTTCCACGTCATCTTGTTCGCTATCTCATAGGCCTTCTTTATCTCCACAAAGTCTGCACACTTAGGTACCATATGCAGGGAAACAGCATTCTTTATAAAATGTATCCACTTGTCTGTTATGCCCCTCAACTCATCCTCGGTCCTGGTAAACTTGGGCAACTCTATAAAGTTGAACTCCAAATCCTTTAACTCCTGCCTGTATGTTGACGTATTTAATATCTTATGCCTTGTTAAATAATCATCGCCATCAAATATGTTAAATTCCACTATGCCTATAAATATCACCTGATTTAGTG
>NZ_JABXWD010000740.1 GCF_019173545.1 Candidatus Magnetobacterium casense
GGCGGTATGGTCGTCATGGACGAGGACGACTGCATGGTCAACATTGCCAAGTACTTTCTGGAGTTTACGCAGGCCGAGTCATGCGGCAAGTGTACCCCCTGCCGCGTAGGAACAAAGCGACTCCTGGAAATCCTCACCAGGATCACCGAAGGCAAGGGCAAGGCCAAAGACCTCGACACCCTCGAGGCCCTCTCAAGGGACGTCATCGAGGCAAGCCTCTGCGGCCTGGGACAGACGGCGCCAAACCCAATCATAAGCACGTTGAGGTATTTTAAAGACGAATACACCGCCCATATCATCGACAAACGTTGTCCCGCACGCGTGTGTAAGGCGTTGTTGACATACACCATCACGGAGGCCACCTGTACGGGCTGTACGATGTGTGCCAGGGTGTGTCCGGTTAAGGCAATCACGGGTGAGAAGAAGAAAACTCACTACATTGACCAGACGCTGTGTATACAGTGTAACTCGTGTTATGACGTGTGTAAGTTCAACGCCGTTGACAAACGTTGAGATATAGATAAGGAGAACTGACGTGACAACAGCAATAGCAGAAGATACGGTAACATTAACGATAAATGGTCAGACGATTACCTCTGAAGGCGGTAAGACTGTCCTGGAGGTCTGCCGCGAGCGCGGCATATATATCCCCACGATGTGCTACGACGAGCGTCTGGAGGCCTATGGCGGGTGCAGACTCTGCATTGTGGAGGTAAAGGGGCAGGCTCGTCCGCTGTCTTCATGCACGACCCCGATCAGGGAGGGCATGGAGGTGACAACGGAGAGCGACAGGTTAACCAGGCTGCGAAAGACCGTCCTGGAGCTGCTGCTGTCCAACCACCCCAACGACTGCATGTTCTGTGACAAGGCCGGCGTCTGTACGCTCCAGGACCTCGTCTACAGGTATGGCGTCCGGTACGACAAGTACTACGGGGAGATGTGGAATCTGCCTAAAAAAGACGATAATCCCTTTATCTCCTACGACCCCAATAAGTGCGTTCTGTGCAGCCGCTGCGTCAACATCTGCCAGAACGTGGTCATGAAGGGGACGATAGACATGACCGGCAGGGGGTTTTACTCCAAACCGGATACGGCCTTTTGCAAACCCCTCACCCCTGATATCTGTCTGTTCTGCGGGCAGTGTGTTTCGACCTGTCCCGTGGGTGCATTGACCGA
>NZ_JABXWD010000741.1 GCF_019173545.1 Candidatus Magnetobacterium casense
CCCCTGTGGAGGTGGCAGGGTAAGCAGGTAAACGGTAACGAACCGGTTACTCCTGTTGGGTACCCTGACATCCGCCCCATCGTGGCAGGGTACCCAACAGGAGTAAACGGTTGGTTTCCGGTTACCTGGTTACCCTGCGCCGTGCCCCCCAGGTTTTTTTCCTGAAAAATAAACTTGAATTAGACTATAAATGTGTGGTCGGTAGCTTGGGACTACTTATGTCCCAAGCGGGATTGACCGAACGACCGACCGAGCGTCCTACTGAGTACTACCAGTACAGACTGACAATCCCGCACGCAGAGCTAGAGAATGTGAAGAGTTTTGTAGAGAAGTACAGTCAAGACTGGGCACTTTGTAGGCATCAAGCAGATGCAGAAGACAAGTCAGAGCATTTTCACATAGTCATGCGAGATTTTACCACAAAAAAGGTAGATGCGTTTCGCAAGGCCATTAGCAAGCATTACGAGCGTTCAGGCAACGGCTTACACGCCGGCAAGTTTATGAACAATCATGTATGCAAGTCCATTGGATATTTCAAGCATGAGCCCGATGTGGAGATCATCCACTCAGGGCAGGATTACTGGCAAGAATATATTGATACAGAACCTGCGTTCAAGAAGTCAGAGAAGCCCTCTGTATTAAAGGAGAAGCAGTCTCATCCAGTGCTCACGTATGCGAACGTACTCAAGCAGGCGTCCAAGTATAAGGAGGAACACAACCTTAAGACGAATGATCTATCGAAGGTCATCGAGGAGATGGTCAACAAACACAACTGGTGGCCGTCCAGGGAGTTACTCACGAACGGGATACCTACCGAGACTCACCAACGGTTTTCAGACATGGGCGAGTCCAAGCGCACCAAGCTCTCGTTTTGGTTACCTCACGAACGCTCAGATAAGAAGCTTGAGTGGGTCGATAAGGTCGCTACGGGATACTATACTAGCGGCGTCTCCAGTTCAGGCAACCCAGGCGATTCCAGACACCTCGGGTTCGAGCAGAAATAGGTATGCCCTTCCGGGTATTTAAGTACTCACGAGCGGACGTACAAACCTCATGGATGCCGTACCGACGGTTTGCACGGGGAACATACAACAGGTACTTCAAGAGGAAGATGACTCGTCGTGGGAAGTATGGTCGTCGGCGGGGTCGAGCGAACTTGAAAGCGATTGTGACC
>NZ_JABXWD010000742.1 GCF_019173545.1 Candidatus Magnetobacterium casense
AATGGTTCCCTCCATCGACAGTCAGGGGGCCGCCTTCCTGCTCTCTGGCCTTTTGCTCCTGCTCCAACTGCTGCCGCAGTTGCACAATCTCCTTTTGAATAAAATCAAACTCCGCCACCGAACCGCTTGCCGATTTGAAATGGACACTGACATCACCAAGATGAGGCAGCATTTGTATCAAACGATCTTCCACCCAAAGGCTGATCTCTTTACCCTGCTCGACGGTCAACTCTGGATCCACACCCACCACCATGGAGATCCAGATCTCTTGGCCTACTCTGCGGGTACGAACCTCTTCAACGCTCTTCACTCCAGAGACCGAAGCAGACAATTCACGAACCTTTTGGATCAACTCTTGCGGCGCCGAGGCATCCATCAACCCTTTGATAGCGTCCCAGGTGATTTTGGTTCCCAGATGGAACAGATCCAGGCACTCCCCCACAGCCACGACTGCATCCAACCAGGGAAGATTCAGGTAGTGCGAACCGATGATGCCCAGAGCCACAGCAAGTGAGGAATAGGCATCCGATTTCTGATGGTGAGACAGTACCGACACCATGGGACTGTTGATCTGGTGCGCCACACAGCGGGTGTAATACCAGAGAAACAGATTGGCAGCGACTACAAAAAGGGCTGCCCAGAGAGCAATCATGTGCGGAGACTGGTGCGGCGCGCCAGTCAACAGCTTGTCGGTCTCAAAATAGACAAAAACGCCGGTGATGGCCATCATCGACAAACCGACACACAACGAAAAAAGAAACTCTGCCTTGCCGTGACCAAACTGGTGCTCTTCATCCAAGGGTTGCTTTGAAAATTTCAAACCGAGAATGATCAAAAACGATGTCAAAACATCTTTCGCTGAATAGAGGGCATCAACCAGCAACGCCTGGGAACCGGCGATTATCCCGACAAACACCTTCAAGACTGAGATGGCCAGATTGACAACCAGCCCGATCCATCCCACATAATGATAACAACCAACGCATTGTGGGTAGCTCATGAACGGGATTCCCTTTTCTCACGTGCAATTATCCTGGCTCTCTCAATCACAGTATATCTCTGGTACCCTCTTTGCGCCGGTTGCGCAAAGTACGCCTTGCCAAATGGCTGACATTGGCCACTACAAACCCACATATAAAAGCTCCTGATATAATCAATATCAGCGGCATTTC
>NZ_JABXWD010000743.1 GCF_019173545.1 Candidatus Magnetobacterium casense
GAAAATCATCCCACCAATACCCAAACAGCGCAGCCAAGTCATCGTGGCCCTCGCCAGTGCGAGAAAGGCCCAATAGGAAAAGGCCAAACCACTCCATTCTTGGATATGTGTGTAAAAAAAGTACTAAAGAGGGGCTAGAGATGACGACCTCAAAGGGGTAGTCAGCATTATTACCTAGACCCTCTGTGCAAGCGCGCTTGCACTACTTTTCCCTAAAACTCTGTGTAATGCACAAAGGGATTGACAGTCTGCCTGTTTGTGCAAAAACACTTACCGTTAAAAACCTGAACAACCACAAATCAAATGTTCACCCCCAAGCGTCAACGGACTCAAGCCAAGGCGAAGCGTGGCGGGAAAGGACAGGCGATTGTGCCCTCGTCGCGTTCGCGTACGACTACCATCCCGCGTGGAGTGCGGACGTACCGCACGGGGATGCCCAACCAGCTCTTCATGAAGCACCGCTACATCCGTTATTTGCAGGAGTATAGTGTTCCTGCGACGACTGTGCCAACCTCCTTCGTGTTCCGGGTGAACGGAATGTACGATCCGGATGTGACCGCGACCGGGCACCAACCCTACTACTATGATCAGATCAAGGAGCTGTACAATCATTGGACTGTGCTGAGTAGCAGCATTAAGATCACGGCCCAAGTCGTGTCCGAGTCAGCCCCGTTGGTGGCTAACTCTTGCTCCGGTGTGCTGTACATCGAAGATGATACTACGGTGTCTCCAACATCTATTGCGCAGGCGGCGGAGCTGCCCAGCGCGGGCCCGTACCAGATCATCGGGTACAATCAAGAACCAAAGGTGTTTCGGCGCAGCTGGAACGCGCGTCAGGCCTACGGTGGTGACACCATGGACAACGCCAATCTTCGCGGTAACGCTGGTTCCGATCCTCTGGAGCAACAAACGTTTACGTTTAGTGTGGTGGCTCCTGCTGCGCAATCGTGTGTGATTGCGTTCACGGCCGAGATTGTGTACAACGTAGTGTGGACCGAGCTCATTCCTGTGGTAGGTTCGTAACCGGGATTAATCCCGGCATAAGCATGTGCAACTAAAAAGAAAATCATCCCACCAATACCCAAACAGCGCAGCCAAGTCATCGTGGCCCTCGCCAGTGCGAGAAAGGCCCAATAGGAAAAGGCCAAACCACTCCATTCTTGGATATGT
>NZ_JABXWD010000744.1 GCF_019173545.1 Candidatus Magnetobacterium casense
TGGGCGAGCAGGCCGTTGCTGAGGTCATCAAGGTAATTCCCACGGGGTCGTTGACGCTGGATTTGGCAACCGGAGTGGGAGGACTACCCCGTGGCAGGATCACCGAAATCTATGGTCCGGAGTCCTCGGGCAAGACCACGCTGGCCCTGAGCACCATCGCCGAGGCCCAGAAGACCGGCGGCATTGCGGCGTTTATCGATGCCGAGCACGCCCTTGACGTCGCCTACGCAACCCGCATCGGGGTCAGGGTGCCGGACCTCTTGATATCGCAGCCTGATAGTGGCGAGCAGGCGCTTGAGGTTGCCGAGTCGTTGGTCAGAAGTGGCGCACTCGATATCATTGTCATTGACTCGGTGGCTGCGCTCGTGCCTAAGGCCGAAATCGAAGGCGAAATGGGTGACCAACTGCCGGGGTTGCAGGCTCGACTGATGAGTCAGGCACTGAGAAAGCTCACGGCGGTCATCTCAAAGTCCAGTACTTCGGTTGTCTTTATCAATCAGATACGGCATAAGATCGGCGTCTCATACGGAAACCCGGAGACCACCACCGGGGGCAATGCCCTGAAGTTCTACGCATCCATGAGGCTGGATATCAGGAAAATCGAAAACCTCAAGTCAAACCAGGAGGTCATCGGTGGACATGTCAAGGTCAAGGTGGTCAAGAACAAGGTTGCTCCGCCATTTAAGCAGGCCGAGTTTGACATATACTACAACGAGGGAATCTCAAAGACAGGCGAAATCATTGACATCGGAGTTGAAATGGGTATCGTTGAGCGTGCCGGAACATGGTACAGCTATCAAGGCTCAAAGCTCGGACAGGGACGAGACAACGCCAGGAAATTCCTCATCGAAAACCCCGATGTCATGGACGACATAGAAGCAAAGATCATGGCAAGTGGAAACATCCCACAGATAACCACATCTACCAACAACAACTCCTCTGCCCCTACGGACGAGTGAACTCTATCAACTCACGGAAAAGACAAGAAAGGGGCGGCTCCGCCCCCTCCTCAGACCTCCCCCGCAAGGGGACCAGTCCCCCACTGAGCCGGGGGTCGCTGACCCCTTGACCCCGTAATAATCCAATGAAATTTGCTATAATCTAAATCATAGGCAGGTACGTAAATGTATAGGATACTGAAAAAAGAGGTCTACTCTGCAAGCA
>NZ_JABXWD010000745.1 GCF_019173545.1 Candidatus Magnetobacterium casense
GGTGAAGGTTCCAACCGGTGAGGGAACTGAGGTCACTGTCTGGCGAGGGGTACAAGTCAATGGCAAGCCAATGATAGGTATATCCGAAGGGAAGGTTGCAGTTGGAGAACTGGGTATAAAACGGCCTACCATGGCACAGATAGAGGCAGGTTGGCACCCCGTCACCAAGATAGAGACTACCCTACTGGGGACCGAGAACTCATTGCGGAAGATGGGTGTTGTCGAAGCAGATATAGCCAAGGTAAAAGCGGTGTGGAATCAAGCGGTACCGGGCTTTGCCCGAAAACCCACCCCGACAAAAATACAGCCGACGGAGATTCTGGCAGGTAGCCAACGGCTCACACCCGAGGAAACCGCAGCCATTTTGAAGGTTTCCATCAAGAACCCCAAGGTTAAAATGGTATACGGCAGCTCCACCATGCGCCCTCAACTAAAGGAGGCACTGCGGGATTGGCGCCAGTGGCATGACATAGATATTCAAACCAGCATGACAGCCACCGAACTTGATACGTATGTGGCCAACATTATGAAGGAGCTCCGCAAGGTCGGCACCAAGGTGCGAGTGAACCCCGAGCAGCCTGGTACAATAGAGAAGTTTGCTGGTGGTAAGTGGGAGAAGATCACCGACATCCACACCTTTGAGGAATCGGTTAGTAGCCTGGAAGCGGCGGAGGGTGCCTATGGGTATCTGTATGCGGAGAAGCCCATTACCATAAAGTTACCGGGCGTCGGTAGATTGAAGATTATGACATTGAGCGAGACCGGGTTACGCAAGGGCGGCTCAATCACCAGTTTCCAAGTATCAAACATCGCACCGGCAGCACATCGTATCAACGACATAGCAGACTTCTACACTATCCTACTTAACTACAAGGGGACAAAGGTGGCCAGCAAATGGGCCAAGGCTTTCGGTTATACGGAGCGAGAGTTAGCGGAGGTTGCCGCTAAGAATCCCGCCAGGTGGAGTACCTGGTCGGTATCCCCCTCTGCGGCGGGCAAGGGGGTGCCATCGGTATCGGTAGCCATCCCTACTTCGTTGGCTGGCAAGGTATCGCCATCCTTGAGAGCCGACATAGAAGGATACTCGCCTGTTGTAAAAGCATCAAGCTACTCGGTGAGCGTAAGCCCGACATCCAAGCCAGTATCACCAAGTCAGAAGG
>NZ_JABXWD010000746.1 GCF_019173545.1 Candidatus Magnetobacterium casense
TACTGTCCCTCTGGACCCACGGCGTCGGTCAGGACATACTCCAGGGTATAGGGGGGCGGACCGATGACAAAGTCCGTGCCCATAAAGCCCGTGCCGTCATGGTAATCGTACTCGATGCAATGGCCGGTGACGTGCTTACCACGGATTATGCACTTGCGTTCAACCAGGTCGCGTGCAAACACCAGACATGCCACCCCGTAGCAGACGGCCGCTATGGGCTTGTCAACCTTGTAAAAGCCCAGGATTACGTCATGCAGGCGCTGGTTGTTGACCATATCAACGATTGGGCCGCTACCGCCAACGATCAGAAGGGCATCGTACTGTTGAATATCCTGTTGTTTTTCCTTTACGGTCTTGTGATACTTCTCTAGGTCGCGCAGGAAGTTGGGAGCGCTGTAATACGGCCTTTCGGGGAACCAGGCGAATAGATTTATCGGATTATCGAGCTTCTTGTCCTTATCCAGGAGCCGTACCTTTGCTGCCGTTGCCTCCGACGTGACGCATGTGCCCAAGGGCGGGTCAACATACGTCCCGTCCATGCTGGGTGGCAGGGCAGGGGCACGTTTCCCCTTTGGCGTTACAAAGACAAGCTCGTAACCCGCAGCCTCGAGCCTCTCCATAGGCCCCAGCAGTTCCTCACCCCAAAAACCATACTCCGATAACACGGTTAAAATCTTCTTGGACATTAATCGTTTCCTCCTTTGGATTTCTAATCACACTTGTTATGCTCATCAACTATGCTTACGCTGTGCAACAGCCCTGTCTTTTTGAGTGTGTCCACGATCATCTCCTGGGGCTTAACTACGTATATGGGAACGCTTACACCGAGCTTCTGTTTGGCAAACACGATCACCCGCAGTCCCGCAGAAGACATAAAACTTAGCTCCTTCACACACAACACGATCTCCTTTGGGGAGGCCTTGGCCACCTTATCCACCTCGTCCTTGAACTTACCAACGGAGCCGGAATCCACCTCACCAACGAGGGTGATCCTTGCTATGCCCTCCACAACATCTGACGTTACCGTAAGACTCATTGCTATATCCTCCTTATTTTATATTATACGGAACTGTTTCTACAACAATTTACCGGAATTAAAGCATACTGCAAACTAACATGCCTGAAAAATCATATATTATTTAAGTATATCCCTCTCCCA
>NZ_JABXWD010000747.1 GCF_019173545.1 Candidatus Magnetobacterium casense
GTTGAGACTCCGGGGCGGAAAGAAACTCGACTATCCGGTCTAGGGGCTTCCTTGGTTGCCCCGAAAAAGGGGAGGGGGGCTCGTCAAGAGGAGTCGTTATTGCAGCCAGGAGACCCAACAGCAACACCCCCTCAGTAAGCTTCTTCCTCTAAATAGAGGGTATAAACGTTCACAGTATCCCCACCAGCAGCGGCAAAACAATAGTCTAGATACATCAAGGAATCTAGGGTAATGGGAACGTTTAGCATGCCACTAATGAGGTCCGCGCCTGCGGTTTGCTCGAAAAGGTTCACGAGGTCAGTACCGAGTACACCACTCGAGTCACGCACTGCAAAATTAGTGATGGTTGCGGTGGTGCCGCTGCGCCTGTCCCCATGTGTGGCTAGGATATGGTATCGCTTACCACTTGGAACCTGAAAAACGTTCTTCCAGCCCGTAGAAGATACAGTAAGGATATCACGCCTTATCTTAGGGGTCTTGAGGAGCTCGTCGGCAGAGGTTACAAGGGTGATGCCCTCGTTTAAGTAGAGGGGGATTGTTGGGCTACCCTCCATTTCAGTTGTATCAAACTTATTGTTGAGCCGCCCAACTAGGTTAACATTGACCTTTTTCATTCAAACACCCTACCTAAGGAGTCCAAGTTAGTACGCCATTGATGGGGTTCGTGGCTGGCGCATCAACGACATACATGTGGATCCTGGTGCCTGCCGGAACGAAGTTACCCCCTAGAGGCATAACGTCATCCATGTTTGGGCATCCAGTGTTTGTGTTGTAAAACTGCCCAATCTCAACGGTATCAACTAACAGCCTCATCTTTGTATCGAGAGCTGCAGCCGAACCCTTGAGACCAAAGCCGGTTATAAATCGGTTATAACCGACCTGCTGCCACCATTGACCGTCTGCTATGTCATAGTCCACAACTGCAGTAGCAGCTGCCACGCTGAATTGTCCTACTCCCATTCTAATCAACCTCCAACTCTTCTTTTAACTCATCAACGACCGCCTTCCCATCCTTTGAATGGGGGCATCCTTTCGCAGCGAGGTCACCCCAAGTGCAAATAGTCATTCTGCCATTGCCAGCAGACTGTTTATATTTGCATTTGAGACCTGTTCCCGCTGTACATGTACTTTTAGCACACATTTCAACACCTCAATGC
>NZ_JABXWD010000748.1 GCF_019173545.1 Candidatus Magnetobacterium casense
ACCCCTGAAGACTACTGTTGGGTCTGGAGAGATTGCAGGGCTGCTCGAGTGGCGCCAGGTAGGCACGTAATCACGGAGTGATTACGATGCCATCCTGTAATTGCGGTAGGCAATGCGTCTGGGACAACGGTCGGTTCGTCTGTATCGGATGCGGTGCGAGCCCATGGAGGTGTGTCTGTGACACGGATAAGAGAGGGAGACGAGTCGACGAACCTGCAGAGTCAGCTGAAGTACGGCCTGAACGCCAAGGAGAAGCAGCGCATAAAGCCGGGTCCGATGGATTGGGCGAAGTTGATGATGAAGGTGAAGGCGATCGGGAAGATCTCGGAGCTCAACCTTACGGGTACGCTTCTGACGATCCCGGGTGTCTCCAAGGAGTGGAGTACTGCAACGTTGGTCACCCTCGCCGAAAGCATCAATGAGGACATAAGGAACTGGGTGAATGGATATGAAGAGAAGAACGATCCGCGGGTTGCTATACTCGGGTTTGCGTACCATTGGAAGCTACTTCGGACCTTTGTCCCTCTTCAGCTCAGACTCGCGGTCGAGCAAGTGCTGTACGAGAAAGGCGGGTCGTGGCAACGACTCATCACTGGGTTTAGACCCCTGTGATGTGGCAAGTCAACTTGAAGAGCTCGTCTGGATCCAGGCGACAGTAGCTGACTTGATCGAGTCTATCGACGGGAAGATCGATGATCTTCACGACAAGTTGCGTTAGCGACGGGTCAGAGAAAACTTAGGGGGTACCATCCCCCGATCTCATTTTCATCAAACGGTTGAGAAAGGTTTATCTGCTGGGAGATCGTTACGGGTGGGTGGTGGGGTAAGTCCTGAGGACTGAGGAACGAAGGACTTAGGGGAGATAGGTGGTGGGTATATATTTATAGTTGTACCTACATACCCTGCCGGTGATAAAAAATGCCAGGATCTCCGGGCCTTCCGCCGGCTGTGGGCTATGTAACGCAGGGAACATATCAACGAGATACGATCTCGTTGTCCGCGCAAGCGTGGACTACTGCAACAGAGTTTGAAGTTACGGACGTAAGCGACGTAATCGTCGCTGGTACGGCGAATAAGGATGATTTGTTCAGCTGGATGCGGCTGCAATTCTACTGTTGGATCAGCGGGACGAACAATGTGTTCGAGTGGATGATA
>NZ_JABXWD010000749.1 GCF_019173545.1 Candidatus Magnetobacterium casense
GCTGCCGTCAATTGTCACGATGGCGTCCTTGGTCGATTGCACAACGGATCTCAGTATCTCCTCCTGGTCTATGAGGTTTTCCTCGACCATTTTACGCACAATCACGCCGGCTATGGTATTGGCCACTATTGACAGGAACTCCTCCTCCGCCGTGTCCCTGACGTGTCCCGGGGCAATGTAGAGGTTAATGACTCCGAGGATATGACCCTTATTCATGATCGGCACACAGTAATGACCATGAGGGATAAAGGCGTCAACCTCTATTGTGTGTCGTTCATCGATAGAGGGGGCATATACGATCTCACGCCTCTGTGCGGCCAGGCCACACAGGCAGGTGCCAAAGGGAACGGTTGAACAGGCCTCTACCTGGGCAGGGTTAAACCCGTGTGATGCCTTGATGGTCAGTTCATCGGCGCCGGGGGTGGCTATGAAGATGGCCCCCTTGGACTTCAGAGACAGACTGGGGATGGAAAAGATCAGGTCAAGGATACGCTCTAACTGTTCCCTGAGCGAAACGGGTTCCAGCGATATCTGGAGGATCGCCCCCACCACGCTCTGTATCTGGTACGTCCTGACCATCTTGTCTTCGGTGTACTTGGGCATGGTGATGTCCTCGATGATCTCCAGGAACCGGTAGATGTTACCGTTGGCGTCAACTTCGGGGATCGTCGTAACCCTGAGTATCATGTCACCCATTGGGCGTTCTATGACGGTTTGCGTCTTATTGGTGAAGCATTCGTCCTTTTTGCAGAAGCTGCAAATTTTTTCCGGGCCGCTTTTTGTTGTGCTTATTGCGAACTCCCCGACCGTGTCATAGCAGGTCTTACCTTCGAGGTCGGCGCTATTTGTCCCGAGCATCTTCTCCAGGAATGCGTTGATTTTCAGGAACCTGAAGTCCTTGTCGAGGTAGGCAACCCCCAGCGGGATGTTGTCAAAGATGGTCTGCATATCCCTGATGGCGTCCAGTGAGACGTCGTGGTGTTGTCTGAGTTCACAGAGGGCATGTTCGGTTCGTCTGCGACCGTCAATTTCCTTTTGCAGTTCTCTTTGCAAGCGTTTGAGTTCTATCGTGTTGCTGACGACGACCCTGACCTCGTGTACGTTGAGGGGTCTCCTCAGGGATGCACTGATCCCCATAGAGGAGAGTTCTTCGG
>NZ_JABXWD010000075.1 GCF_019173545.1 Candidatus Magnetobacterium casense
TGGAGCACTTAAAAGGGATCGTGTTTCAGGATGCCCTCGGATCGGTGTTTGACAAGGTAGAGAGGCTCGCTGCCATAGGCGACTTCCTGCGACTACAACTATTTGATCCGACCGAAATCGACAGAGAACAACTGCTGATGGCCATCCGCCTCTGTAAGGCCGACCTGACCACCGGAGTGGTGCGTCAGTTTCCGGAGCTACAGGGGGTCATGGGCAAGTACTATGCCCTCAAGAGCGGTCAGAAACCTCAAGTCGCTCAGGCCATCCTCGAACACTATCTGCCAGCCTTTGCCGGGGACAAAATACCATCAACAAAACTTGCCATGATCGTAAGTCTTGCAGATAAGCTAGACAATCTGGTATCATTCTTCTCCATAGGCCAGACGCCCACGGGGTCGGAGGACCCCTACGCCCTGAGGCGACAGGCAATCGGTGTGATAGCTATCCTGCTGCAGGGTGGCTTCGGGATTACGATTGAGGCTATCCTCACGGGAGTCGCTGATGTCCTGGAAAGGCCGCGGACTGTTTTGGATGCCCTGTATGCGTTTTTCAGACAGAGGCTGCAGGCCCTGTTTTCGACCACGGGATACTCCCACGACGTCATCCAGGCAGTGATGGAACGGTTTCAGTGCGTGCAACTAAACCACCTGGTCGGACGGATGGATGCCCTGATGCAGTTAAAGGAACAACAGAGGTACAACGAAATTGTGATTGCGTTTAAACGTATATACAACATAGTGCCACGGGAGATGGACGGCTCATATGTCGTAAACGTCCGGCTTATGCAGGGTGTTTACGAAAAGGGGTTGTACGATGCCCTGGGACGGATACGACAGGGGCTTGAGACTGCCGTTGCAAGTGGAGAGTTCCGGCGTGCCCTGGAGTTATTGGCGGAGTTGGTAGCGCCGATAAACGAATTCTTTGACAAGGTGCTGGTCATGGACAAGGACGAGGTTCAGAGAATCAACAGGCTGGCCCTGTTGAGGGACATATTGAGTGCGGCGGCAATCGTGGCCGACCTGTCCAGGATGCAGGAGAAGCAGGACTTGACAAAAGTAAAAAATGTATGAAAAAATCTAAATAGAAAGAAACATCTGTTTAACGGATGAAAAGAAACCATCGGAGGTAATCATGAACCCTGAAGAATTACGATATCATAAGGAACATACCTGGGTAAGTCTGTCAGGCAAGAAGGCCACTATAGGCATAACAGACTATGCGCAGGAACAGTTGGGTGATATAGTGTATCTGGACATACTGGAGGTAGGCGCGGAGGTAGAGGCAAATACTGAGATGTCAGAGATTGAATCCACCAAGGCGACCTCGTCGGTAATCGCCCCGATTAGCGGCACGGTGTTGAGTGTAAATGAGGAGTTGGAAGATGCCCCCGAAATAATCAATGAGGAGCCCTACGGCAAGGGCTGGATAGCCGTGATAGAGGTAGCGGATGAGTCCGAGCTTGAGGAGTTGATGGACGTCTCCGACTACGAGAAGTACATCGAAGAGGAAGCTGGATGAAGATAGTAATCCTTGGTGCGGGCCCCGGGGGCTATGTGGCGGCCCTCAAGGGTGCGCAGATGGGTGCCGATGTCACGGTGATTGAGGGCAGGGAGGTTGGCGGCACCTGCCTCAACGAAGGCTGTATACCCACAAAGACACTCATAGCATCGGCGGAGGCCTATGTCACGGCCCTGCACTGTGACTCATACGGGATAGACTTCAGCGGCAGTCTCACCCCCAATGTGCAAAAGCTGATGGCTCGCAAAAACGGGGTCATCTCCACGCAGGTCAAGGGGATACGGGCATTGTTTAAGAGCTGGGGGGTGAAGCTCAAAGAGGGCAGGGGCAGCTTCATCTCAGAAAAGGAGGTCAGGGTCGTAAACGGCAGTGGCCAGGAGGAGGTCATAAGCGGGGAAAAGTTTATCATAGCCACGGGCTCCCGTCCTGCGGAAATCCCGACGTTCCCCTTTGATGGCAAGCGGATTATCTCCAGCTCCGATGCCCTGAACATGGACGGCATCCCCACCTCGATGATAATCATAGGCGCCGGCGTGATGGGTTGTGAGTTTGCGTGCATATACCAGAGTTTTGGCACCGAAGTGACGATGGTAGAGCTGATGCCCCGTGCCCTGACCACGGAAGACCCCGAGGTGTCACAGATACTGGAACGGGAACTCAAAAAGAAAAAGATAAAGCTCATCACGGATGTAAAGGTAGACCGTGTGAGCGTTGAAGCTAATGACGTCAGGGCGTTTCTCTCCAACGGCAAGGAACTCAAGGCGGAAAAACTCCTTGTCACCATAGGGCGGGCGTTTAACTCCGATGGTATAGGGTTGGACAAGGTCAGTGTGACCCCCGGCAAGGGTGGCGTTATATCGGTCAACGCCATGATGCAGACGAGCAACCCCGATGTCTACGCCATTGGTGATGTAGTAGGGGGTATGCTCCTTGCGCACGTAGCCTCCACGGAGGGCATGGTGGCCATCAAAAACATCATGGGACACAAGGAAGAGATGGACTACACCTGTGTGCCGGGTGGGATATTTACCTCGCCGGAGATCGGTTCGGTGGGGATGCGTGAGCACCAGTTGCAGGAGCGCGGGATCAAGTACAGAAAGGGACAATTCCTCTACAGGGCATTGGGCAAGGCACATGCCATGGGAGAAATCACCGGCATGTTCAAGGTACTCTCCGACGAGGCGGGCAAGGCGATCCTCGGTGTACACATAGTGGGACACAATGCCTCGGATATAATCCACGAGGCGGCGGTCGCAATCAAGGCAGGGTTGAGCGTTAAGGCGCTCGCTGAGACAATCCATGCCCATCCGACCCTGGCCGAGGGCTTGATGGAGGCAGCCGAGGACGTATTTGGTGAGGCCATACACGCACCCAAGAAATAAAGTCAGGCAGCGCTATAGACTTATTTAGCGAGGTTAGTTTAAACTTCCCTTATTGCTATAATTTAATTATGAAGAATTTTAAGGAGGGGCATATATGTCTAGGATCGAAGTTGTTCACGCAAGAGAGATAATGGATTCCAGAGGCAATCCGACCATTGAGGTAGACGTCATACTGGAGAGCGGGGCTGCGGGCAGGGCAGCCGTCCCCAGTGGCGCCTCAACGGGTGAGAGGGAGGCCGTAGAACTCAGAGATGGCGACAAGGCCAGGTATCTGGGCAAGGGCGTGAAAAAGGCCGTAGAAAACGTCAACACCACCATAGCGGACAAGGTCATTGGCCTGGATGCAACGTCGCAGGCGCTCATTGATGGCGTCATGATCGAGCTTGATGGCACACACAACAAATCAAGACTTGGGGCAAACGCAATCCTGGGCGTATCACTGGCGGTTGCCAAGGCCGCAGCCGACGAGTCAGAGTTGTCCCTGTACAAGTACCTGGGCGGGGTCAATGGCAAGGAGTTGCCCGTGCCGATGTTGAACATCGTCAATGGCGGGGCACATGCCGACAATAACGTTGACATTCAGGAGTTTATGATTATGCCAGTGGGTGCGCGTTGCTTTGCCGATGCACTGCGCATGTCTGCGGAGGTATTTCATAGCCTCAAGAAAACCCTCCAAAAGAAAGGCCTGTCAACTGCCGTGGGTGATGAGGGCGGATTTGCACCCAACCTCAAGTCCAACGAAGACGCACTCGTGGAGATCATGGAGGCCATTGCTGCCGCCGGATACAAGGCCGGAGTTGACTTCCTGCTTGCACTCGATGTCGCATCCTCGGAGCTGTTCAAGAACGGCAAGTATGACTTTGCCGGTGAGGGAAAGACCTTTACCCCCGAAGAACTCGTCGATTACTATGAGTACTTGACCGGCAAGTATCCGATCATCTCAATTGAGGACGGTATGAGCGAAAACGACTGGGACGGTTGGAAAAAACTCACAGACAGGCTCTCCAAAAAGGTGCAGCTAGTGGGCGACGACCTCTTTGTCACCAACCCGTCCATCCTCAAGGAGGGTATCGAAAAGGGTTTGGCCAATGCAATACTGGTCAAGGTCAACCAGATCGGCTCTCTGACGGAAACGCTTGACGCCGTTGAGATGGCAAAGAAGGCAAAGTACACCGCCATCATTTCGCATCGCTCAGGCGAAACGGAGGATACCACGATATCCGACATAGCCGTGGCGCTTAACGCCGGGCAGATAAAGACGGGTTCAACGTCAAGGTCTGACCGCATTGCAAAGTACAACAGGCTCCTGAGAATCGAAGAAGAGCTTGGCTCCGTAGCCGTATACAAAGGACGTGACACATTCTACAACCTCAAGTAAAAAAAAAGGGGGGCGGCTCTGCCCCCCCCTCAGACCCCCCCTGCAAGGGGTCACGGACCCCTTGACCCCATCTTGGGTCTCTCCAGGGTGCTCTTGGTCTTGCGTGGTTTAAATCACAGAAATGAAGACAAACAAATATGGATAAGAGGAATCTTCTCAGGAAGCAGATAGTCAAAGAGAGGAGGCATCGGGGGAGATTGTTTGTTGTGTTTTTTCTCTTTGCGCTGGTACTGATATTGTTTAATTTGTTTTATGATGAGATGGGGCTGTTTAATTATTTCAGACTGAAGTCTGAGGAGCAACGGATGGAGGAGGATATTGCGCGCCTTGAGATGGAGATATCCTCTGTCAAGGATGAGATAAAGGCAATAGGAACGGACCCCTTCTATATCGAGAAAAAGGCCAGAGAAGACCTGGGCCTGGCAATGCCCGATGAGTACATCTACAAGTTGGAGAAGAATAAGTAGCCCGTTTGAAAAAGTACATTGTAGCGATCACCGGGGCAAGTGGGTCAGTGTTTGCGTTGAGATTGATCGAGGCGCTTGTGACGGTTGCCGAGGTGCATGTGATCATCTCCTCGGAGGCGATACCGATCATTGCTTACGAGACTGGGTTAGACCTGGTTACAGGGACAGGCAACGACCCTACCCGCACGGAGAGGTTGAGGCGGCATTTCAACACGGAGCGGCTATTTTACTACGAAGACGATTGTCTGCACAGTCCGCTCTCCAGCGGTTCGTTTATAACGGATGGCATGTACGTGGTGCCGTGTTCGATGAAGACCCTCTCAGGGATAGCCAACGGGTATGCCGATAACCTGATAATCAGGGCTGCCGACGTCGTCATAAAGGAGGGCAGGTCTCTGGTGCTGTCGCCGCGTGAGATGCCCTTTAGCGCCATACACCTTGAGAACATGCTGAAGCTGGCAAGGCTTGGTGTTGTTATAGCCCCTCCCGTGCCGGCCTTTTACAGTCAGCCCAATGACCTCGCCGACGTCATAGCCTTCATCACAGGCAAGCTCCTGGACTGCATGTCAATACCGCACAGCCTCTTCAGACGCTGGAACGGCCACCACGGCAGGGATTAACCGCCCCGGAAGCAGCCCCTTTCTTTCCTTCTTCTTAGGGGGGTGAACTATTACCCTGCCTGCTTATGCAACCGAATCAGAAAAAGATTGACGGAGAAGATATATTTATGGTATAAATACAGTATGAGGTATAAGTAAAATTAAACGTTAATTATGTATGGAGGGATAATTGTATGGATACCAACCCGTTTTGTGTGATCAACGATGCCGAAAAATATGCTGGCAAATATGTGGCAACGCGTGGCTTTGGTGACAATGACGCCATAGCAAGCGGCAATACTATCCGAGAGGTCTATCAACAGACGGAAAATGCAGGGATAAGTGATCCCGTTGTCTTTTATGTCCGCAAAAAAGGGACAACATATCTCTATTAGCGATGCCCATTGTAGATTTTCCTTTTACGGATTTTGGGGATGGTGTACACGCGCCGTCTCTTTTAGCACGAATAATAAATCCTCATACGAAATCGCATGTGCTGACCTATGGTATCATTGATACGGGCGCTGATGAATGTGCAATACCTGGTAATTATGCATCCGACTTAAAACATAATTTACAGCAAGGCCAATCTAAACAAATTTTAACTGCCAATGGAGAAAATACGGCTTACAGACATACAACGTTTTTTCAAATTCTACATCCATACAACAGAAATATTCTCTATGAATCGCCTGAGATTCTAGTTGATTTCATACCGAAATTAGATATATTATTATTCGGAGTCAACAATTTTCTGAGTAATTTTATTCTCACTGTTGATTATCCAAAGCGATTATTTTCGCTTAGATTACCAGACAACATGCCGGTGGCAAGATGATAGTCATACGGAGCGCCACGGATGAGGATATCGACGGACTCTGTGAGCTGTTCAGGATTTGTTTCTCCAAGCTGATATCGGTTGAAGAGTGGTTGTGGAAGTACCAAGGCACTCCCAACGGGGCACATTCCTACGTCGGGGTTGATGGCGACAAGCTCGTTTCGCACTTTGGCGGCATCAGGTGTGCCATGGAACTTCAGGGACAGGGGCTTTGGGCGTATCAGTTCTGCGACGTGATGACCCATCCGGCCTACAGGGCCAGGGCGTTTTCCCTCAAACCCCCGGTGCTGAAGGCCGCCGAACTCTTCTACAACCAACACGAAATGGACTTCGCCTTTGGTTTCCCCTCAGAGCGCCATGCCAGACTCCACTGCCTGGTCATGGGGGCCAGCCGCAGGATGCTTACCCTCTACGAAAAACGACTGACTATCAAGGACGCCAATATCCACAAGATGCCCATGAGGGTCTACACAGGCTGGGATGGCGTCAAAGACAAGGAACTCGACACCCTATGGCAGAAGTGTCGCAACTCCTATCCCCTGTCTATCGTAAAGGATGCCAGGTACTTCAATTGGAGGTATCGCAAACACCCCACACGCAAGTACGAGGTGGTTGTCTGGCGCGGTTTTTTCAGCACCGCCATAAAGGCCCTTGCCATCGTGCGGATACAACAGGACAGGATGAATCTCCTGGACTTTATGCTCCCCGATGGCCGTGTCACAGAGGGCTTCCTGTGCATGCTCGATACCCTGGCATGTAGTCAGAATATCTCTGCCATACAAGTGTGGCTAAACGGCGCAGAACCCGTCGTAAAACACTTCCTGGCACACGACTATGAGGTCTCTCAGGGGCTGCCCTGCGCCCTGAAGATCGTAAAGCCCGGCGTAATGGATGACAACACCTTCTATAGCAACCTCTGCTACAGAATGGGAGATTACGACGACAGTTGACAACCACACTTAAATCGGGACAACGCTACGGATGCCCTGCTCTGCTAAAATAGCTGTCTTGCGAATGAGACAAATTAAATGGGTAATTTTGTGCTTGACTTTTATGTGGGGTTTATTTTATCCTACATTCAGATAAAGTGGTTAATGCTATTATATAGAGGGATGCTTGATTAGGTATGGCGATGTACGATTATAGAGGCGAAATAATACATAAACGGGTGCTCGTTATAGACGATTACTCGGAGTTTAGGTATTCGGTGAAAAAGATGCTCCAGTCCTTTGGCATAAATGACATCGATGACGTTGGTGATGGAGATGAAGCCATCGATAGGATGGCCTTAAAACCTTATGATATTATCTTGTGTGACTACAACCTCGGAGAGGGAAAAAGAGACGGACAACAGATACTTGAAGAGGCAAAGCATAGAGAACTGCTATTGTACTCCGCTATTTTTATAATGATCACGGCTGAAAACACCATGTCCATGGTAATGGGGGCGATGGAGTATAAACCGGATGACTACCTGACAAAGCCCTTTACCAAGGACTCCCTAAAGGGGCGCATCGACAAAATAATGGAAAGAAAAAAGGAGTTCGAGGCAATAGATAAGGCAATCTATCACAAGGACTTCCTGACAGCCATAAACATCTGCAACGAACGCATAAACAATAAACCAAAGAATATCTTTGACTACTTACGTTGGAAGGCACAGTTGTGTGTGATGGTTGGCGATTACGACGAGGCCAAAAAAATATATGAAGAAGTATTGGCCGTGCGCAAGATACCGTGGGCAACCATGGGGCTTGGCAAGGTGTATTATCTGAAGGCTCAGTTTGCCGACGCAATCCCCCTGTTTAAGGAGCTTATCGCCGAAAACAAGACTCTGATGGAGGCCTATGATTGGCTGGCCAAGTCCTATGAGGAATTAGGCGAAACAAAAGAGGCTCAGTCAATACTTATGACTGCGTCAGAGATATCACCCAAGGCTATCTTACGGCAAAAAAATCTGGCCCAGATCGCCATGAAAAACAAAGACCTCAACACGGCAGAAAAATCACTGAAGGCTGCCGTCAATCTGGGAAAAAAATCCTGCTTCAAAAGCCCTACCGATTACACCGGCCTTGCCAATATATACATCGCAAGAAAACGGCCTGAAAAGGCCCTCGATGTCCTGGGCGATTCACGCGAAACGTTTACCAACAACCCTGAGGCCAACCTCCAGGCAGCCGTGATGGAAGGCCTCGCTTACAAGGAACTGGGTAAACACGAAGCAGCACAACATGCCCTCGATGAGGCAACTCAAATCTTTGACTTCATAAAAGGCAACGTCTCTGCCGAGGCATCCATGGATGTCGCAAAGGCCTTCTTTCAACTGGGAGATACGGAAAAAGGCAACAAGATAATGGAAAACATTATCAAAAACAACCACGATAACGAAAAAGTTATCAAAATGGCTGAAGATGTATTTACCGCTGCCAACCTGCGCGATGAGGGTATGCAGATAATATCTGACACAAGACAGGAAATCGTTAAAGTAAACAATGACGGTGTTGCCCTTGTTCAGAAGGGAAGGCTCAAAGACGCAATCGAGTTCTTTGAGAAGGCTGCAAGTGGTCTGCCGGATAACAAGATCATTAATGCAAATGCGGCTCAGGCCAACATCATGTACATGCAGAAATACGGAAAAAGTGAACGACTCATGTTGCAAACAAGAACATACCTGGAACAAATAAGAAAGGCTGACCCCTCATATGCAAAATATCAGAGCTTGTTATCCATGTACCAACTGCTTGTAAGTAAACCATGAGGTTGATAAGGTAAATATGAGTATAGATTTAAATGGACCACAGATAGAGTTCTCAGGCATATTGGCCGCTTCCGTGCATGAGATGAAAAACTCTCTGAGCATGTTGATCAATTACCTGGACAACGTGATAGAGCACTTCGAAAAAGACAAAAACTCCGATATCAAACTGCTGTCACAACTACAGTACAACGCAAAACATGTAAACAATAACCTCATGCAGTTGCTGGCCCTATACAGATTGGAAAATTCCCTGTATAGCCTCAACATCGGTTACAACCCTGTAGTAGAACTCGTTGAAGACCTGATCGCTCAGAACAAAACACTCATGGATTACAAAGGCATTACACTCGACGTTGATATAGATACCGACCTCTACTGGTTCTTCGATAAAGACCTGCTGGCAGGTTCCCTCAACAGCATCATCAATAACTCTTTCAAGTACACCAAAGACCTCATCCGAATCAGCGCCTATGAAGCTGATGCCTATATGAGTATCTGTATCGAGGACAATGGCACTGGCTATCCGGACCACATGTTGCAAAATGGCAGAACTAGGGAAAGCTCTATCAGCTTTAAGACGGGTAACACCGGGCTGGGACTGTATTTCTCCTCAATGGTTGCGCGCTTCCACAGAAATAAGGAGCGGGAAGGCTTTATAACCCTGAAGAACTCCAGCACATATGGCGGTGGTTGTTTTTGCATAAGCCTGCCCTGAGTTATTTGCGCTCACTTGCTGAATCTGTCTGCCTGATTCAACGTACATATACGGGCAATCTGTTGTAATGGGTAAGATCATATCAATATCCAACCAGAAGGGTGGAGTGGGCAAGACTACTACGGCTATAAACTTGGCAGCTTCCCTGGGAAGCATCGGAAAAGACGTCCTTATCGTTGACAGCGACCCACAATGTAACTCTACCAGCTCCGTGGGAATCGACAAGAAAGATATCGATTCCAGAAATCCAGAGGAAAATCGCTATAAAACCCTCTACGACATATATACCGGCCATTGCAAGGCAGAAGAGACTATAATAGACACAACGTTTGAAAGACTCTATATAATCCCGGCATCCAGACACCTGGTAGACGCAGAGATAGAGTATGTCGGCAAAGAAAGACGAGAATCCATGATGGCCGATGCCCTTAAGAATATAAGAACCAGATTTGAATATATCTTAGTAGATTGTCCACCCTCTCTGGGACTTTTAACCCTGAACGCCCTCGTAGCCGCAGATTCGGTGATGATCCCTGTACAGTGTGAGTACTTTGCCCTGGAAGGGTTGGGCCTGCTGGCCAGTACCATAATGGACGTGCAAGACTCCTTTAATCCTGCTCTGAGCATCGAAGGAATACTCCTGACCATGTTCGATGTCCGCAACAACCTGTCACTGGAGGTTGTCAAGGATGTGAGGGACTCTTATGGCTCCAAGGTCTACACCACCATGATACCGCGCAACGTGGTGCTCGGAGAAGCACCAAGCTTTGGCAAACCCGCCATGTACTACGATGCTCGCTCAAAGGGGGCACAGTCATACTTAGCACTGGCACAGGAAATCTTAAATGGTAAAGTTGGGCAGGGGGCTTAACGTCTTATTGCCTGTAGAGAGGGACGGGATATTGCACGTTGATCCGCAGCGTATAAGTCCCAATCCCGATCAACCACGAAAGGACTTTGACGAGGAATCCCTCATACAGTTAGCCGCCTCCGTCCGGGAAAAGGGCATACTGCAACCCATCATCGTCAATAGAAATGACGACTCCTCCTTCACCATCATCGCGGGTGAGAGGCGATTGCGGGCCGCTGTCCTCTGTGGACTCACAAAGGTACCCTGCATCGTCAGGGATAAAAAACACAATGACGCACTGGAAATATCACTCATCGAAAACATCCAGCGACAAGACCTCAACCCCATTGAAACCGCACGTGCCTTCCAAAAACTGATAGACGACTTTGAACTCAAACAGGAAGATATTGCCACAAAGGTCGGCAAAGACAGGGCCACTGTTGCAAACTACCTGCGCCTCTTACACCTGCCACAGGAGGTACAGGCAATGGTCTCTGAAAACAAGTTGTCCATGGGACATGCCCGTGCCATCGTCTCTGCAGGCAGCCCCGTGCAACAGTTGGATATCGCTGGACAGGTCATCGAAAACAACCTCAACGTCCGGCAGACTGAGGCCCTTGTGGCCGCACTCTCAACTGAAGTTGCCGAAAAGCAACCTCCTGCCACCACTGCCACAACCCCTGCACAAAAAGACCCGCACATTTCAAACATCGAACAGGAACTCATCAAAACCCTCGGCACCAAGGTCAGGATCAACCACAAAGGCAAAAAGGGAAAAATAGAAATCGAATACTACTCCCTCGACGAACTAAACAGACTGATAGATATACTCAGGATATGAAAATGAATCGAACTAAAAACATAAGTCATCGAAGACGTCATTGGTGTCTACTTACAGTCACCTGCGTTGCTACAGGTCGGCTCCAGAGTACGATTGATTGAAGCTATACCGGGAAATCGGGGACGATGTTACCTGGAGGTACTGATATCTTTTTTAAACGCGTGTTAGGTCTCAGTGGTGATAAAGAAATCAATCCTATGATTTACGATTCACCCCCAAAGCATTTCCAGACAAAGTGTCACAGCTATTTCGCGAGAACAGCAATAACAGTGAGTTAATCAAATGGAAAAACAAGCGAAGGCATTTTGTGATTTCCTGACCAGGAACAAACTGAAAATGACCTATCAGAGGGAGATAATACTGTCTATCTTCTTAGATAGCAAAAGGCATCTATCACCTGAAGAACTTTACAGACTTGTTGACGACAGGGACAAATCCATCGGACAGGCCACTGTCTACAGGACACTACGACTCTTTGTTGCCTCCGGGATAGCCAGGGAAGAGGACTTCGGCGACGGGGTGAAACGCTACGAAGCTATCTATGGACTCAGTCACCATGACCACCTCATATGTGTACATTGCAAAAAGATGATCGAGGTGGTCGATCCCAATATCGAGATACTTCAGGAAGAACTTGCAAAGGCTCATGGCTTTAAAATCATGTCGCACAAGATGGATATTTATGGGCTATGCATTGAGTGCAAGGATATAGAAACTTTATTTTAACCTCTATTGATAAGCAGAAGAGCATAAGTAGCTATACTGATCGGATTCGAGTTTTTTCGGGTATCAAAATTGCCTGAATAGAAGAAAGAAAGGGGCGGTTTGTGACAGGGGCGGGTGCGACCCGCTGCGGGAAAATCGTGCCCCACCCCCTCCGCCCCCCTTCAGAACCCCCCGCAAGGGGAGGGGCGAG
>NZ_JABXWD010000750.1 GCF_019173545.1 Candidatus Magnetobacterium casense
CTATACATCTTGCTGTCCGATGTATTAAGGTAAGCACAATAAACGTGGCGCATGGGGTAAGTCGGGCTGTTCTTCTCCTGGTAACTCCACGTCATGTATATTTTAGAGGCGTCCGAGTTGGCTTCAACAAAGCCCAGGTAAGCGCCGTAGTAATACGTGTCAAGTCCGTAATCTATTATATCCTGTGACGCACTCCAGTTGGCTCCGTTGTCAGTGGACTTTCGGAACATCTGGGTAACCTTTGATACATCAGATGGGTTGTCCCTGTAGAAGATCCAGAGGGTATTTCCATAGCTAACAGGTTTGGGATACCCCCATCCGTATGTGGCGTCCGCGCTCTCTATATCTGCCTGCGCTGTCCAGGCAGAAATGCTTTCCGTGCTATTCGACTTGTAGTGCTTAAGGGCGTAGTTAGGCTCATCTGCTGTCGCAAACAAATGGATATAGCCAGCGCCGTCTACAGTGATAGAGGGGCACCAGTAAGGTGCTATCTGCCCCGCGTCGGCAACCTTCACAGGTGTCGCCCAATCTAAATCATCGTGGTCATAGTAAGTAGCATACAGGTCGTAATCTGTTGCCCCAGTTGTGTAACCGCCGTAGGAGATATAGGTTCTGTCATGAGTGTCGACGTACCTGTGCGCCATGGGTGAGATTGCGGCGCCGCCAAGGGGAAAATTTACTCCGTTTGTGGCAAAGGCGTTAACATCTACATCGTCGACGCTTACAGTTGCCTCAATTCTCTGATCCCACCCGGAGAGCCAATCAGGGTTAGCGTATGCCTTCCGGCTTGTACCTATTGAGAGGAAGCCCCACAGGCTACTCTCTGGGATCGGGAATACGGTCGACAGTATCCCCAGCACGCACACAACAGCGACAGCTGTCAGGATGATCGTCCTGCGTGTTGCTTTGCTCGGCAGCTTAACTCTTGGCAGCTTCACGTTTGTCCCTTTTCCTTTACATACCCTCCCCTACCACTCCAGAGGTAACGAACCTCACGTACCCGCTCCTGAGCAGGCTTGGCACTTCCCTCTCCACCTGGCCCATGTTCAGGCCGCTATTAGAGCATATCTCTTTCACGTTGCTGGAGCCCCTTGTCTCTAGGGCCAGCAGTATCCGTCCTCTCACGTCGCCCCCGAACTCCTGTA
>NZ_JABXWD010000751.1 GCF_019173545.1 Candidatus Magnetobacterium casense
CACCGTTAGTTTCGACATGGGTGTAGAAGAGGCCATCCAGAGGCAGGAGTGATTCTAGGTTGTCCTTCAAAAAGACCTTTATTCCTGCCCTATCCGCAGCCTCGACAATTTCGTTTACCCACTCGATTTTAGGCTGTGCTGTCCACTTGTTGTTGAAGGGCTTAGGGAGCAGTTCTGAATTCCCGTCGGATAGGTTGCATAAGCGGAACATTTCTTCCCGTGTGCCAGTGCAAGCGCCGATGATGAGCCAGTCAAACTCATCAATGGAATCAAGCCTACGTTCCTCTGCACACTCGCCACCGTTGATTCGCTCCAATAACGGTTCAAAGCTAACGAATTTAACCTTGGCTTCCACCTTTGTTATATTGCTAACGCCATCATAGTATGATTCTTGATTTGTAGCCGTCACGCCCACCCAGGCGTTGTCCGGGAAGGGACTCCACTTGATTAGATTCTGAGGTCGCTTGGTGAGAAGGTAGAAGCGATCAAAACCTTTGTTGCCCCATATCTCGTCTAGCACTTTCTGTGTCCACTCTTCCGGGACTCCCACGCCAAACAGGTCTGCCATGTCGCAGACGAAAATTCCCCGGGGTTGCACTTGATAGTGTCGTTTAGCGCCGTCATAATGGAGTCGGTCATTCCTGGCCTTGAGTCCCTTCAACTTCTCTTCCCAAAAGCGGGGGTAGAAGGGGTCATTGAAGGCTATCTTGGGATTCTCATGTGGCAGAGCTATCTCAAAGTTTCTCCGATAGTGAGTCTTCAATCTCCCACACGCCAGCTTGTAGGCATAGCAAGGGAAGTCCCCGCCTTTGCAGAGTCCGTTGTCGTGATTCAAACAGCCTGTGATGGGATTCCAGGTATAACCCTGCGTCCCGTCTGGATTCCTAGCCGACTCTATTTTCGTTCTATTCATCTTGTCATCACCTGTACCTTCGCTTTCACACACTCTGGGTCGCTTTCTACACAACCTTCTATCCAATCCCGCAAATCAATCGTGTCCCGGGTTTTTGGTCCTGCATACCTGCGGTTGCCGGAACAGATGGCAGCGCCAGTTGTCGCATACCAGGTGGAACCCCTGGGTAAACTCCATTTCAATCAAGGGCTCGCCACATTCAGTACACTGAACGGGCGGAGAGGCCAGCT
>NZ_JABXWD010000752.1 GCF_019173545.1 Candidatus Magnetobacterium casense
CGCGTGAGGCCGCCTCAATGGCATCGGCTATCATGACCAGTGCTGCCACCTTGCTCTGCGGCCTTGGCCCGGGGTACCTGTAGTCTTCCTCTTTTGGTGGCTCGGACTGTTCCTCTTTTGCCTTCTGGTAGAAGAACATCATGATGCTCCTGCCGTGGTGTTGCGTGATGATGTCCTTTACGGGTTCGGGGAGGTTGTACTCATCGGCCAGCTCCAGGCCCTCCTTGACGTGCGAGATCAGGATGAGACTGCTCATGTGCGGGGTCAGTTTTTCGTGTTTGTTTACGGCATTTGATTGATTTTCGATAAAGTAGTCGGCCATCTTGATCTTGCCGATGTCGTGGTAGTATGCGGTGACCCTGGCAAGGAGCGGATTGACACCCACGTCCTCAGCCGCCGTCTCCACGAGGTTGCCCACGATCACGCTGTGGTGATAGGTGCCGGGGGCGTTTATCATCAGGGACTTCATCAACGGCTGGTTGAGGTCCAGCAGCTCCAGGAGCGTTATGTCGGTGTTTACCTTAAACGTGTACTCGAGCACGGGCAGGATAATCGACACAAATGCCGCCACGCTTATCCCCGATGTTGCGGCAAAGATAATGGGTTGCAGGATGTGCTGCGTCAGATATCGCTCGTGTAAGGAGACCACTATGGCCGATATGATATTGACCCCGCTGATGTACATGCCACCCTTAATGAGGTCGGTGCGCTTCTTGCATCGGAGCACACTGAAAACAGCTACAATGCTGCCCGTAAAAACGTAAAAGCCATAAAAGGCATCCTCCTGCCATATGCCGCTTATCATGCTTATGATAAATGAGAATATTATGGCCGTGTGTGAGTCAAACAACAGACAGATGAGCATTGGCCCCACCTCTAACGGTATCCCGTAGATAATGGCCTTGTGATTGATAAAACCCATCCCCTTGGAAAAATTCAAAAACAGATACTCCACCCCCCTGCCAAAGACAATGGTGCCTATCAACAACAGCATCAGCAGGATCAACATCTTGTTTTTCTTCGTGTATGCCGGTTTGTAACGAAATATATCCATCAGCACAATTGACATCAAGATGAGGCATACAAACAGTACAGCCAGAAAATTGACTGCATCAAAACCCCGTACTATCGTCATC
>NZ_JABXWD010000753.1 GCF_019173545.1 Candidatus Magnetobacterium casense
CCAGGAACTACCCTCACAGAGTAAACTGCCCTGGTGCAAGGCCGATAAGTTCAACTACTCCGAGCTATCAGGCTCACTGACACAAATAAACGGCGGCCTGTTTGTCTTTGTACGCAGCGCCGATGACATGACCTTTACCCATTCGTCCTGGAATGAGGGCATAGAGCCTTGGCGCTTTAAGATTGAATCGGCAGCAGAGATGGGCGACTACAGTCAAAGCGGCCAAGACCGTGGTCTCATTGCGCATACCGTCTTTGACCGCACGCTTGTCAGGGCCGGTGAGACGCTGCACATGAAGCATATCATCAGGGGACATACCACCAAGGGGTTTGAGTTTCTGCCAAAGTCCAAAGCCCCCGGCAAGCTCCTCATCAGACACACGGGCAGCGAGCAAACCTACGAGCTTGGGTTGAAGTGGACACCAACGGGCAGTGCGGAGTCTACATGGAAGGTACCTGAAGACGCCAAACTTGGCGCCTACGAGTTGATCATAGAGGCGGAGGTCTGGGGCAACAGCAAGGACAAAACCAATTTGCTGTCGGGCAGCTTCAGGGTCGAGGAGTTCCGTGTTCCGCTGATGAAGGGAGTTGTCCAGGGTCCGGCAGAGCCGCTTGTAGGGGTCACGGAGGCGCCGGTGGATGTGGCCGTGACGTATCTCTCCGGTGGCGTGGCATCCGGATTGGCCGTTAAACTGCGCTCGGACGTACAACCCAAGGCCGTTACGGTACCGGATTACGAGGGCTTTTCCTTCTCAACAGGAGGTGTCAAAGAGGGCGTGGTCCCTGCCTACCAGCAACAGGATGACACGGAGGACTACGATGTCTCGGATGTTACAGCCGGACAAGAAACGGATGCCGCTGTCCCCTCGGAAGAGGCAAAGAGACGTGCCAGGATGCACAGCACAGACCTCACCCTCGATAAGGCCGGTGCCGCAAGGACCAAAATATCCAACATAACACCGGCGGACATACCAAGAGATATCCTCGCAGAACTCGAATACAGAGACCCAAACGGGGAGGTTCAGACAGTATCCTCACGGATTGCACTGTACCCGTCAAAGTTGTTGATTGGCATAAAGCCGGAGGGCTGGACGCTCTCAAACGATTCAGTCAAGTGTGAGGTTGTCGT
>NZ_JABXWD010000754.1 GCF_019173545.1 Candidatus Magnetobacterium casense
GGGGGGGGCCCCCGGCATTCATGCCATTAGGGCCTGAGCCCTGCGCCCAGGTCCGGCCGAGGCATGAGAGCATTGAGACAGCATGTAGCCATGAGGCTTATCGTATCACCTCCACTCACAAGGTAGCGAGCGCCGGCTTACTAGTCTTTGGATATAGTTGTTGTTGTAGTCTTTATTAGGAAGGTGACTTCAGTCACTCGACACGCAAGCGCTTGTAGCGTCGCAAGTACTCGTTAAAAGTCACACAGTCACCTGCGATTCCAGTAGGTATGGAATGGCGATTCGGAATCAGAGTGTACCACTCTGGAAGCCACGGCGATAGAAGCAATTTCACTTCGGTTGCATCTACCGCGGTTGGACTTCTAAATATGAGATGTGACATTCCAGCTGCATCAGTGCACCTTGGGCACTGCGACAGTGAAAACCGATGGTCTGGCTTAACAGGCATAGCACACGTCAAAACATCATTCAGTCGAATGACGCGCCACGCTTTGCGTCGGGATGTTAGGAGTTCGAAGTCGGTCTTGGGTCGAGTCATTTCTGGTTCAGCTTCGTCGCATGCCAGATGACTCACTAAGCCCCCCTATATATAGGGTTCGTCAAGGAAGCAGGGTTGAGGGTGCGGAGACACACTCACAAGGTGTATCGAGGACGACACACTTACATCATCCGTAGGATAGGATAGTGTTATCCCCAGGTAGTACTAATGGGGATACACATGTTTACTACAATCCATTCCGTAGGATAGGATAGTACCCTCCCCCAGGTATCCAGGGGTCACATGTCAAAAACTATAACTTTCATTGGAAAGGAAAGTGCTATCCCCAGGTAGTACTAGTAAAACTAGTACTTTCCAGGGGTCACATGTCACATGTTATTTTTGTAACACAATCTTATGATGACGTACATTCTTGGAGTGGCTGGTGCCCAGTCTGCGACGCAAATTTATAATTTAGCTAGCCGACATTCCTTGAGTCATGCTCGGGCCGGCCCCTGGCGCTGAATGCCGACCCCCCGGGGGGGGCCCCCGGCATTCATGCCATTAGGGCCTGAGCCCTGCGCCCAGGTCCGGCCGAGGCATGAGAGCATTGAGACAGCATGTAGCCATGAGGCTTATCGTATCAC
>NZ_JABXWD010000755.1 GCF_019173545.1 Candidatus Magnetobacterium casense
TGATAAAGCCCGGTTCACCATGCATAAAAAAAGGTAAAAAATTTACAACTGCTTCTTTACCATGTCTATGCACATTCCTGCCGCCACTGTGGCGCCGGAATCCCTGACAGCGAACCTTGACATCTGGGGTATCTCTTTCTGCTTCTCGATGCACAAAGGCTGTATGGGCTTTATCTTGACTATCGCAGCATCGCCGTTCTTGATGAAATCAGGCTTCTCCTGCAGCGTCTCTCCTGTCGCAGGATTGAGCTTCTTCGTTATCTCTGTGATCTGGCATGCGACCTGTGCAGTATGCACGTGGAACACCGGTGTGTATCCTACGGTTATCACGGTCGGATGGTTCAATACGATCATCTGTGCTGTGAATTCTGTAGCCACTGAAGGCACGCTTGACTCTGGGCCGAGGACGTCTCCCCTTGCTATGTCCTTCTTGCCTATGCCCTTGACGCTGAATCCTACGTTGTCTCCGGGCTCTGCAGACGTCATCTGCTCGTGGTGCATCTCGATCGTCTTGACTTCGCCATGCACTCCCTTTCCTTCCCTTCCTGGAACGACTATGACCTTGTCTCCCACCTTCATGATGCCTGTCTCTATCCTTCCGACAGGCACGACTCCTATGCCCGTGATATTATATACATCCTGGATAGGCAGCCTCAATGGAAGCTGTGTAGGCTTCTCAGGCGGATTGAGGTTGTTGATAGCCTCGTACAATGTAGGCCCTTTGTACCAGGGCATCTTGTCCGATCTCTTGAATATGTTCTCTCCCGGGAAAGCTGCGCCGGCTACGAACTGTATCTTGTTCGGGTCATATCCTATTGATTTCAGGAGCTTCTCGACATCTGCCTTGACGCTCTCGAAGACCTTCTGGTCATGCCCTTTCATGTCCATCTTGTTGACAAGGACTATGAGCTGGTTCACTCCGAGTGTCCTTGACAGGAAAACGTGCTCCTTTGTCTGGGCCATGACGCCGTCATTCGCCGCTACGACAAGGACGCCTGCATCTGCCTGCGCCGCCCCAGTGATCATGTTCTTGACGAAATCCTTGTGGCCCGGAGCGTCTATGATGGTGAAGTAATACTTGTCTGTCTCGAACTTCTTGTGGGAAAGGTCTATCGTGACTCC
>NZ_JABXWD010000756.1 GCF_019173545.1 Candidatus Magnetobacterium casense
TATGGCAGTACATAAAGGAAGGACGGATGGCCTGGCCTGTGACGTGGGTTGTGGTGTTGGGGACACTGCCAGGGGTCTTTATCGGATATTACGTGCGGGTGCATTATCTGCCTGACCCCAAACCGTTTAAGCTCTTTGTGGGATGCGTGTTGCTGTATATCGGCAGCAGACTATTAAAGGGGCTTTTTCCTGGCAGGACAGACCCCGCTGCCACTGCCGCAAACGCCCTCGAGGCTAAGTTTAAGCTCAAGGCGGAACAGATCAGCCAGCAACAGAGCCGGCGCATGGCAGCAGGGTTGCCGCCGGAGGCCGTCATAAAGACCGTGTCGATATCCTTGCGGCGGATCGAATATGAGTTCTGGTCGGAGCGATTTTCGTTTAACCCCCTTAGTATGTTTGCCCTGGCCCTTGTTGTCGGGGTAATCGGCGGGGCATACGGCATTGGTGGTGGGGCGATCATTGCCCCGTTCTGCGTGGCCGTGTTTCACCTGCCAGTATACACGATAGCGGGGGCGGCTCTGATGGGAACGTTTATAACTTCGTTTGTCGGGGCGGTGTTTTTCACCCTCATACCGATGGCAACCGCAGGGGTGCACGCAACTCCGGACTGGATGCTGGGTGCACTCTTTGGCATTGGCGGTTTTGTGGGCATGTACATCGGGGCTCGACTGCAAAAATTTGTTCCACAAAAATACATCAAACTGCTCGTCGGACTGCTCATCGTTATGCTCGCACTGAGATACATCACACAGTTCTTCTTTTAGCCATGAGTACCATGTCATGCTCAAATGTACAGCCTGCACACAAGCCCGGATTTCGACATCAGGCACAAAAACAACACCACGCCATTTCTCTGTATTGTTATCCCCTGCCCTGTCTTTGAACCTGCCCAAAATGGCGCCTTGTCAATTTCTTTTCTCAGGGGTAAACTAAGCAGAAGAGCATAAGTAGCTATAACGTAATTCACCCAATTAAGGAAAGAAAGGGGCGGCTCCGCCCCCCTTCAGAACCCCCCGCAAGGGGACCAGTCCCCTTGACCCCGTAAAAATGCCACGTATTTTGTATTTAATCCAATCGAAATCTGCTATATCATTCTGAGGGTAAACTCTGCTAAAATAATA
>NZ_JABXWD010000757.1 GCF_019173545.1 Candidatus Magnetobacterium casense
CACGTCCTCAAGCGGGTACTTGATGATGGTTGCCTTGGTCTGTTTGAAGAAGTCAATGCTGAGCTGCGCTATCTTTTTTGTTCGTTCACCCAGTCTGATAGCCGCGCCCACTTCTCCAACTCTACCGCATCGTCACTGGTTGGCGCGCGTTCGGCAAGGTCAATCTTCTCCAGGTCTGCCAATGCTATCTCGAAGTCCTCCTGCACCATGTGCATGTAGATCGGGAACTTGTGAGGCGCCAGTATCCAGTTCCAGTATTCCACGCCGCTCTCGTGTCGCTGTCTGGCAATCCATTGGATCCACAACTCGTGCATCTCAAAGCCGCGTGTAAGCCGCTCGATTGGCAGCCCGTACGAGTAGCAGTTGTTCAGGCTCCATACCTCATCGGCTTTAGACTGTGCAATCAGTCCCCTTGTCTGTGGTGCAAATCCGTAGATGGCAACGGTCTTGCGCTTGGTTGGCGGCGGCGTCACGTCAATCGTTATTCGTAGAGGGTCAGTCAATCAGTTGTCCTTTCTCACGGGTATCCAGCCCATGACATTGCATCGGCGAAGATCGCCTCGATGCCTTCGGCGATGGTTGTCACCTCTAATGCCCCTTCAATAGCACCAACCACAACAGCCGGTATGTAATCACTCTCGAAAGGTCTGTCAAGTATAGCCTTGCCAGCCTCGACTCGTTTCATTACCCGCCGTTCCCATTTCTGTAAGTCTGTCCTGTACGCCTTTTCCTCTTCGTCCTCTTCTTCGTCCTCGTCTTTCTCCGGCTCCTCTTCGTCCGGTTTTGGTTGGTTGGCTTGTTCCGCCAGTTGGTTGGCTAAATCTATCCCCTGGTCAAACTTCTCATCAAGCGCGGCATAAGTGACGTTCTCGGGCAGTTCTATTCCAAGCGTCTCACCGACTATCGAAGGTCGGATACCGGCATCAACGTAAAGCTTAAACGCCGCGGCGCGTTGTTCTTCGTCTTCCTGATAGATGGTCAAGCTCTGCGGCTCGAACTCGAACATATAGCCAAGCGGCTTGATAAGCTGCTCGTTGAGCACCTCCTGGATTAGCTCGCACTCTGGGATGATGGTATCATCATACCAGTTCAGCTTGTCCTGCTGCGCGGTTGCAAAAGT
>NZ_JABXWD010000758.1 GCF_019173545.1 Candidatus Magnetobacterium casense
ACCAAGCTTGACCGAGTCCTTAGGCAAACAGACCACGCCAATAGTATTGTTTTCCCAATGCTGTTTGCGTAGCCAGCGGTATCGCATAGCATCTTCCGTGTCCCTAACCCGCGCTTCCCTCGACGTGAGTAAGTTTTGCAGCTCCGTTTCAATCAGCTGCAGAGCAGCTTTTCCATGATCGCGTTGATTCACCTCTCCGGTTGTCCGGATCCAGTCCTCCAAACACTCCTTGATGCTCAGCAACTCCTTGGTAGTCATTACTAACAACCTCCCCTACGCACACGAGTGCGACTCTAACCGGTAGTGGATGAAAATGTGACGGGTACTACGTTTTGTAAGGGGAGGACACCCGTCCTCGTTACGCAGCACTTGGCTCACGCGTTAGGTCAAGTTGTGACCTTGACCCCCGTCACATTCAATTTGGTAACGGAATCACGTAATGCGTGTACCCACCCTATCAACAACATTAGGTCCGAGCGGGTATTGTAACCACACCCAGTGCGTGAATTCCTTGCACGTGCTCAAGCAAAAACTTTACCGTTGGCGTGGAATCGATCAAATGAATCGGATACGGTTGAGCCAGTTGCATGGCCTCGGCGAAGGAGCGCTTCGCCCGCGTCATCACAAGTTGCACCGTCGACGTACCAACTGATGTGGTCAACCTGACCGAACCAGATTTACAGCCCCCGTTATGCAGGTACGAAATGGCTGCATGGGTGCTGACGACATTGTAGCCAGGGTTCGGCACCAAACCAAACAGCCGAATCGCGGTCTCGAATTCTGGTTGATCGGAATCATGAGGCGCCCGGATCTGACGATCGACCTTGCTCCGGATCAGACTATACATATCGCGGTTGAAATCGAGCAGCTTATCCTCGAATCGGAATCTCGTGACGGTGAGAGGTTCGGTCAAACCAAGTTTAACCAACTGCTTACGAATCCTCTCGTAACGCCTGAGATAACACCAGGGACAGATGAGCAGACCACATTCCTTGCCGGCAGGGGTGTGGTCCCAATGTCGAGGCACCCATCGTCCTCCGGCCGGACGACAGTTACTCAGAACCCAACTCTTGGATTTCTTGTAACCAATGGAATTTAGAGAAACAGCCAAATTGG
>NZ_JABXWD010000759.1 GCF_019173545.1 Candidatus Magnetobacterium casense
GATGTTCTCCGCGTTGGCCGGGATGGAGCGCTCCGACATCAGCGACGAACCTCCAGCAAAGAGCAGGACGTTAAAGACATCGTTGGAGCGGAGATTGCTAATGAGGTCCTTCAGCAGCTTCTTGGATATCTCCAGCGGGAAGCCGTGCATGGAGCCGGAGACGTCCACGATAAAGACGTACTCGCGCGGCGGTATTTCGGCGATGGAGACCGACCTGGGCGGCTCCGCCATCAGGAGAAAGAAGTTCTCGTCCTTGTTGGCATACAGCATCAGACCCGATTCGATCTTGCCCCCGGAGAGGCGATAGTTAAGCACAAAGTCCCTGTTTCCCGCATTGGCCTCTGAGGCATCGAGCTTCAGGGTGGCAACAGAGGGGGATTCGTACCTGACGTGTGTCTTGTGCGATGGGCACGACAGCTCCTTGACGGGCATTCCCGATGAGACCTTGACGCTGATGTCAAGGGTGTTGGGAACGCTTTGCCCCTGATGCAGGTATGGATTGGCGACCCATTTTTCGGTATTCGCCTCGTTGGCATACCGTGGTCCGACAACCGTGGGGTAGACAAACTCATAGACGCCATCGGTTGGGACAAGCAACTCGGTATACTTCAGCTCAACCTTGATTGTGTCTGCGGGCAGGATGTTTGCGACGTTCATTTGAAACACGTTTGGTCTCTGCTGCTCCAGGAGTGATGCGCTCTTGCCCTCTTCCCTGGCCTGTTCGTACTGCCTGCGGGCTTCCTCCTTTTTTTCGATCTTCGCCGTGATAGTCCTGTTGCCGATGGTCATATTCATCCCGTAGACCGCCGCACGGGTTGAGGCGGGGAATATATAGATGGTCTCCAGAGTCCTCTTGCCATCGTTGCGGTAGACCTGTGTGACCTTTACGTCGGCAATGACGCCCACGACGTTGGCCTCAACCGTCGTTGATTTTAGCGAAAAGTGGTCTGTGTCGGGACTGTCGCTCTTTACAAAGAAAAACGGCGACAGCGTCTTGTCCTTGTCTGTTTGGGCGTACACCATGCCACCAAACATCACTATCAATCCTACAACCAAAAACCGTACCAGTGTCCTTGTTACCTGTCTCATGTCCTTGTCCTCCTGATTCTTATTTTA
>NZ_JABXWD010000076.1 GCF_019173545.1 Candidatus Magnetobacterium casense
TATATAGAGTTCCGGTATATTTCTTATGGCATACTGACCGTAGCTGGCTTCCTGTGCCCTTGCGATTACCACGTCGCTGATATCGGAGGCCAGGACATCGAATCTCACGGTGCATGTTTTTGGGTTTTCCATGAGCATCATTGCCATTGTATAGGGTTCTTCGCCGGTTGAACAGGCTGCCGACCATATCTTCACTGTCTGGAGTTTTCTCTCTTCTTTTATTTTGGGTATCACCTGTTGCACCAGGACGTCCAATTGCTGAACCTCACGGAAAAAAAAAGTTTCGTTTGTTGTAATCTTATCATACAGTACCTTTATTTCGTTTTTATCTGTGTTGTACTTTAGCAGGTAGAAGTAGTCTTCGTAGCTGCCGATCTTTTTTTCCTCAAGTCTCTTAGACAATCTGTTTTCGATGAAATATTTCTTTGTATCCGGTATATATATTCCGGTGCTGTCATAGATAAAGTCTCTGATATCCTTAAAGGTTTCATCCTTGAGCACCATCATAGGGACTGTATGGCCTCCTCGGCCTTCATCCTGATGGAGGCATTGGGATGGTCTCTCATCGGCAACAGGGCGTTATAGGCGTCTATGCTGCCGATCTTGACAAGGGCCTCGATGGCGCCAAGTACCACGAGGGGTTCGGGGTCACGCAAGGCGGCTATCAGGTCAGCCAGGTGTTCCGGTGCCCTGTTGTTTGCAATTGCCTTGATGGCATAGAATCTCACCCACATGTCCGTATCGTGCATGGCGTTTAACAGTGCATCAGAGAGGCTGCTCGACTGTCCCAGCCCCATAACGGCCACCTTTCGTATCTGCGCACTTGGGTCGGTGAGGGCATCTTCGAGTCTTTTTTGCGCCTCTGGCAACTTGAAGGACGACAATCGTGCAAGGGCGGCTGCCTTGACGCCTTCACTCTTATCGTAGGAGAGTCTCATGATGAGCTGTATATCCTTACCGTATTTGGCGACATATGTCTTTATGTTAGTGGGGTACCCTTCTATGTCTTTGAGGAAGTCTTCACTGCCCAGATACAGCAGGGCCTGGACAGACTCTTCTATGACGTCCTCGCAGCGTTCGTTTCTGAGCAGTTGTGCCACAGGCTCGTATGCCCGGATGTTTCCGATCTTGCGCAGGGCATAGACTACCTGTAATTTCATGTGACAGTCATCGTCCTTGAGGGCTTCTATGAGGGCCTCCACGCAACGCTCATCGGCTATGCTGACAAGGGACTTTGCCGCTCCGCGTCTGATATCCCTGAAGGGGCCTCTCAAGAGGTCTATAAGTTCCTGCGTGGCTGCCGTACACTTGAATCTGCCTATTAACTCTACCAGCAAGGTCTTGGCCCTGAAGCGCAGGGAGACCTTTTCCCTGAGTATACCGATGAGGCTATCGCAGTCGGCAATCTCAGCCAGGGCGTCAATGACGGCACGATAGCGTTCGTCTTCTTCCGGATACGATGTATCCAGGGAGCCGGCAAGCTCTATGAGCGTTAAAAGTACCCGCTTGTCCTTGAGGGCCTTTAGACCTTTGATAGCCGTTAGTTTTTCCTCCCAATCGTCGTCGTTTAGCATGTTGATCAATTCATCGGCGATATAGCCCATATCGGGTTCAATCCCGAGGTTGACCAGGCTCTTGACGGCCACTGCCCTGTTAAAGCTGTCCAGGTTCTGGATGCAGTAGATCAAGGCGTCTTTGGACTCCTTTGACGGTATCTTGCCCAGGGTTTCAAGGGCTGCATATCGTATCACGTTTGAATTGCTTCTGAACAGGCGGAATATGGAGTTGACGGCACGTTCTGCGCTCATCTTGCCGATGGCTTCAAGGGCTGCAAAAACCACCCATTCTTCGGCGTCGCACAGTGCCGCCTCAAGGTACTCTACGGCACTCCTGTCCCCCAGCAGACCAAGGGAGCGACATGCCGCCGCCCGTACATTGGGATTTACATCCCTCAGCAACGGCAACACCCTATCAATATCCACATCGGTCTTTATATCGCCCATGAGGTCAAGGGCAAACTTTCTGATATCTTCGTCCTTGTCCAGCAGCAGGTTGTCCAGGAAGGGGACTGTGACCGTACCCAGCTCCCTGAGGATCACCAGGGCGGCATTTCTCTGTGCCGGGCCCCTTCTGAGCACCGGGATTGTCATATAGGCCACCACCTCGCCACCGATCTTTATCAGTGCCTGCATGGCGGCATCCTGCACGGCGGCATTGGTGTCGGACAGTGCCCTGATCAGGGGGTAGATGGCCCGTTCGTCGCCATCTGAGAGCATCGTGGCCGCAGCGCGCCTGTCAGAGGCGTCTGTGCCGCCTAATTTTCTGATCAGCGAATAGAGTTTTTTTGTCTGTAACATTAAGTCCCTGTATATTATATGATTTTTTTACCGTAAAAGAAAAGGTTTTTTTTATATCTCAGAGGGGATTGCTGGCCGTAAGCATTGCCTTCATCCGCAGTATTGCCTGACTGTGTAACTGACACACCCTGCCTTCTGAGAGGCTGAGTACCTTGCCGATTTCCTTCATTGTCAGTTCGTCCCAGTAGTACAGCGACAGTACCATTTTTTCCTTGTACGGCAGACCGTCTATCAGGCGGGCGAGGGTGTTGCGCTGGGACAGCTCTATCAGTTGGGCGAGCGGGTCCTTGCCGGAGGTATCCGGGATGTTGTCTACCATGTTGATGTCTTCGCCGCCGGAGAGTTTACCGCTGAAGTCCTCAAATCTCAGTGTGATTACGCTGTCGGCGTCTTTGAGTATTTTATAGTAACCATCCAGGGATATTTTGAGTTCTGCTGCCACTTCTTCGTCCTCGGGGGCACGGCCCAGTGTTTTTTCGAGGTTTACGAACACTCCTTTGAGTTCGCAGACCTTTTCCTTGAGCGACCTTGAGGCCGTATCGAAGTTCCTGAGTTCATCGAGCATTGCCCCCTTGATCCGGAACTCGGCAAATGTCTTGAGTTTGGATTTTGTTGGGTCGTAATTTTCCAGGGCATCCAGGAGTCCTATAATTCCGACGCTTATGAGGTCGTCTACGGTCAGTTGAGGCGGTATCCGGTTTAGCAACCTGAAGGCGGTATACTTAATAAACGGCAGGAAATCCTTTATTACCTCCTCCCTCTGATCGTTGCTGATCTCAGCCTTATATACCTTTGTACCCATGGTTATCTCTTTGTCGATTCAGAGGATGATGACAGGAGGTTGCCTATGAAAAATTGCAGCGACCCCTTGACCCTTACCTTTGACTTGCTAAGGATTTTTTTGGCCAGTTCCGCAACCTTTTTGGATGCCTTGCTATCGGGGAAGGCTTCGACAAAGGCCTTCTGTGCCTTCACGGCCTTGACCACGGCATTGTCGCGGGGGATGAATCCGAGGTAATCCAGCGATATGTGCAGGAACTTCTCCGCCGCCGTCAGCAGTCTCTTAAACACATCCTTGGCCTCGGTTTCGTCTTCGGCGGAGTTTACGAGGACGTTGAGGCTCTTTTCCTGGTACCGCGTATAGAGCACCTTTATCAACGCATATGCGTCGGCAATGGAGGTGGGGTCGGGCGAGGTCACGATGATTATCTCCTGGGCTGCGATACAGAAGAATGCCACGTTTTCCGATATCCCTGCCGCCGTATCTATCAAGAGCACATTTATGTCTTCCTCAAGTGACTCGAACTCCTCAAGGAACCTCAGACGCTGAAACTCATCCAGCGAAGTCATCTCCTGCACCCCGGAGGTGGCAGGCAGCACCTTGATACCGTAGGGACCCTCAACAACGATATCCTTGAGCTTCATTTCACCATCGAGCACGTGCTGGATGTTATACCTTGGTGCCAGATGCAGCAACACGTCTATGTTGCTCAACCCCAGGTCGGCATCCAGGATCAGCACCTTGCAACCCTCCTTTTGGAGCGCTATGGCCAGATTTGCCACCACGTTGGTCTTACCGACACCGCCCTTGCCGCTGGCCACGGCTATGGTCCTGACATGGGTTTGTCCTAAAATCGCCATCTACAGCACTCCTTTTTTGAGTATCAGGTTTGCCAGCAGGTCTACCGTGGCAAACTCTATATCGTCGGGGACCTTCTGACCCGTGGTCAGGTACGCTATAGGCTTCTGGTAGGTCATCAAAAGGTTGTAGATGGAGCCAAATCTCACGGCCTCATCCACCTTGGTAAAGCCCAGATAGTTTATGGGAAGTCTCCTGTAATACCTGTATGCCTCCGTCAGAAACTCGTCGTCGCTGTTGACACTCATAATCAGGTGCAACTCAAGGGGCACCTCCGTCTGACATATGTCGTTTATGCCCTCGAGGTATTCCTCGTCCTTTGGGCTTCTGCCCGTGGTATCTATGTAGATAACATCCTTGGTCTCTGCATATCTCATCAGGTTGCTTTTGAGCTCCTTTGTGTTTGTCACTACCGACAGTGGTATGCCCAGTATTCTGGCGTATATTCTCACCTGTTCTACGGCGCCTATTCTGTACGTATCGAGGTTTATTATAGCCGCCTTTTTGCCTTCCTTTATCGAGTTGGCCGCCAGCTTGGCAACGGTGGTGGTCTTGCCAACGCCCGTGGGGCCAAGGAGCATTATGGCCTTCATATCGCTGCCGCGTTTTTTCACCTTCAGGTTACCCAGCAGCAGGGGCAGCACGTCATTTACGTCGCGTGCCTTCTCACATAAGAGTATAGCATATTCCTCTCTTATTGACCTCTCCCTCAGAAAGTATAACAACATTCGCTTTTTGGGGGGAAGGGCCATTTCGTAGCCGAGATTTTTCATATCCTGGAGGGTGTCCCGGAGGCTTTCTATCTCACCCTTGATATCTTCAGTGAGTCGTTTGACCAGGAGTTTGAAGTCGGCCGTGTAGGTTTCGGCTATTTTTACCTTTGGGTCCGGTGCGGGGGTGACCATTTTTGCCGGTGGGTCTTCCTTGGGGGAGTTCTCCTGCGCACTCTGTGGAGTTTGTACGGGGGCTGGGGGTTCTGTCGGTTTGGGTTTAACGGGGGCTGCTTTACCGGCGCTGTCTTTTCTGAGATGGTCTTTATGCACCTCTCTTTTATCGTTGATGGGCCTTATCTTATTGATGTCGTAGTCAACGGCCGCTGTTACTTCGACAAAAGGGGTGTCTCCGCCTTTTTCCTCCGTTGAGAGGATTATGGCGTCTTCGCTGAGTTCCTTTTTGACCAGCACAAGGGCCTCGGCAAAGGTCTTAGCCTGATATTTCTTAATCTTCATACCTTACCACTCCTAATGAGTATAGTCTTGCCGTAGAGGAAATCTCTGCATTAGACAGCACCACCACCGATGGTATAAATTTCTCCACAAGTTTCCTTAAATATCTCCTTACGTGAGAGGAGCACAGTATCACTGGCTGCACGCCCTTAAAGTTGTCGCTGTTTATCAGGCTTTCAATCCCTCTCACTATCTTGTTTACGACGTCGGGATTTATGGCCTCTCCCGTCTGCACGCTTCTGGAGAGCATTGTCTCAAACCGGGGGTCCAGCGTAAAGACCGGCACGTTGCCCTCCTGGGTTGAGTACTGCTTGGTGATGTGTCGTGACAACGACTGTCTCACCAGCTCTGTCAGCATCTCCGTGTCCTTTATTGATGGTGCGTAATCGATCACGGTTTCCAGTATAGTTATTATATCATTAATGGGTACTCTTTCTCTCAACAATCCCTGAAGGATGCGTTGCACCCCTCCAAGGCTGATATGTACCGGGATCAGTTCATCCACGAGTTTGGGATAGGTCTTGGAGACGTTGTCGAGGATATTCTGCACCTCGGAGCGGCTGAGGAGCTCCCAACTGGATTTCCTGATAAGTTCCGTCAGGTGAGTGGCGATCACCGTTGGCGTATCCACGACCATGTAGCCCTCCACCTGTGCCCGCTGGATGGTTGGTTCATCGATCCAGTATGCCGGTAGTCCGAAGGCCGGTTCTCTGGCGGGGATGCCCTCTATTTTTTCGGACTCGTCGGGGGCCACAGCCAGCCAGTAGCCCATCATGACCTCGTTGCGCGTTATCTCTATGCCCCTGATCATAAAGCTGTACTCATGGGGTCTTAACTGCAAGTTGTCCCGTATATGCACGGGGGGGATGACAAAGCCGATCTCCCTGGCCAGTTGTCTTCTCATTGCCTTTATCTTGGACAGGAGTTCACCCTTGGTCTCCTCCACCAGCGGGATAAGTCCGTAGCCTATTTCCAGGGTAAGGGGGTCAAGCTCAAGGAAGGATTCAATCCGTGGTTCCTCCGCAGCAGCTTCCGTGGGGGCAGCGCCGGCAGCGGCCTCTTTCTTGGTTGTTGCACTCACCAGGTAGGCAAAGCCGGCTGCCGAACCCGCTATGAGTATAAACGGAAGATGTGGCAAACCGGGCACCAGGGCAAGGGCAAACAGAATCCCGGAGGCCGTAAACAATGCCTTGGGGTTGATCAGCACCTGCCGGGCTATGTCCTGACCTATGTCGGAGTCCTTACCGGCACGGCTGACCACTATACCTGCCGCCGTCGATATCAGCAGCGCAGGTATCTGTGTCACGAGACCGTCACCGACAGTCAGGATCGTATAGGTCTTGAGCGCCTCCACTATGGGTAATCCCCTCTGCAGCACTCCGATTATCAGACCACCCACTATGTTTATGGCCGTTATGATAAGACCCGCTATGGCATCACCTCTGACGAACTTGCTGGCTCCGTCCATAGCGCCGTAGAAGTCTGCCTCCTGGGATATGACTTCACGTCTGCGTCTGGCGTCCTTTTCGTTTATCAGACCGGCGTTGAGGTCGGCATCAATTGCCATCTGCTTACCGGGCATAGCGTCGAGGGTAAATCTCGCCGCAACCTCGGCTATTCTGCCCGAACCCTTTGTGATAACTACAAAGTTCACGATCACCAGGATCAGGAATATGATCAGACCCACGGCATAGTTGCCACCAACCACGAAGTTACCAAAGGACATGACAACCGTACCGGCTGACTCTATGCCCTCGTGTCCCTTTAACAGAACCAGTCTAGTTGTGGCAATGTTGAGCGACAGACGGTACAGGGTGGTTATCAGCAAGAGGGTCGGAAATACCGAAAAATCAAGCGGTTTCTGCACATACACACTGGTGATGATTATCACCACCGCAAGCGCTATCGATATCGACAACAACAGGTCAAGCAGGATCGGAGGCAACGGCAGGAGCATTACACCCAGGATCGCAACAATAGCAACGGAGACTATAATCTCGGCACGCTCTCTTAACAGCTTCAGTATAAAGCTCATCACCCTATCCATGCTTAACACCCTCCCATAAAGTGAAGTGAAACATATTTTTCATGCTGCCCCCGCCCCCTTGAGTTTGAATATGTAGGCCAATATCTTTGCAACCGCCTTGTATAGTTCAGGCGGGATGAATGTATTTATTTCGAGTTTAAACAGTGTCCTGGCCAGGGGTTTGTCCTCCACTACCGGGATGCCATTTTCCCTGGCGATCTCCCTGAGTCGTTCGGCGATGTAGCCACTGCCCTTTGCGATCAATTTTGGGGCGATCATCTCACGCTCCTTGTATCGTAGGGCGACGGCCAGGTGTGTGGGGTTGGTTATAATCACGGTGGCCTTGGGCACTTCTGCCATCATACGTTTTCTTGCCTGCTCTCTCTGGATGCTCCTTATCCTTGATTTTATCTTGGGGTCGCCCTCGGTTTCCTTAAATTCTTCTTTTATCTCTTCCTTGCTCATCTTGATGGACTTCTCAAACCGCCACTTCTCAAAGACATAGCTCACTGCTGCAATTATAAACAGATACAGGAAACCATACAGGAGCGCCTCCTTGATAAAACCCATTGATATGTAGGCTACCTGTCTGAGCTCCATCCTCGAGACGTTGGGCAGCTCTCGGATATCATGCTTGATCAACTGGTAGAAGATAATGCCGCCAACCAGGAACTTGAGCAACGACTTCAGGAAGTCTATCAGACCGTTAAACGAAAACAACCTCTTGAGTCCTTCCAGGGGGTTGAGCTTGGAGAGATTGAGTTCCATGGGTTTCATGAAGAACCCTACCTGGGCAACGTCCGAAAACACTGCCAGGGCCATGACGGCAATAAAAAACGGCATAAGCAGTGTTATAACCTTCACCATGGCAACCCTCGTAGCTGTAAAGGGGTCCATGCCGTATTGCAGGGATAAGAACTTAGTGAGCACATCTGTCGTATTGTTATAGAAGTAGTTACCGCCAAAATGCACCACCAACAAGACGCCGGCCATTCCTGCCAGGGCGGTGACCTCACGGCTTTTGGCTGTTTGTCCTTTTTCTCTTGCCCTCTGCCGCCGTCGCGGCGTGGCTTGTTCGGACCTTTCGTCTTGTTCCGGCATCCCTACCCTTTGCCCATGAGCAGGACCTTGTGCATCTCATATTTCAGGTTCTCAAATATGTCGCTTACTACCTGGAAAAAGGGCGGTATGGACAGCAGCATAACCGTAAAACCCACGATGATAAACAGCGGAAAGCTCACAAAGAATATGTTTATCTGTGGTGAGGCCTTGTACAGAAATCCAAGCAGGAAGTTCAGTACCACCATTGCGATCATCACCGGCGCCCCCAGCTTGATGGCAATGATAAAGACCTTGAGGCCGCCAAACATTCCGTATATCATCAGCTTATCGATGTTTACCTGACCCGGCGGTACGACTTCGAAGCTCTTGGCGAATATGTATATGAGGTCGTGGTGTGCGTCCATGGCAAAGAACAACAGAGAAACCAGGATGCCGAGCATTCTGGAGACCTCCGCCGACTGGCCAAACTCCGGGTCAAAGCTGGTTGCTATAGAGAGTGCCATGCCGTTACTGATCATCTGTCCTGCCATGTTTACGGCGATAAAGGCCAGTCTCACTGCCCCGCCCAGGAGCATGGACAGTACGATCTCACGTGCTATGAGGCTGAAATAGTTGCTACCGGCCTTTACTTCGAAGTGTACTACCGGTGTCAGCACAAAGGCCAGGGCCACTGCTATGCCCAGCTTAAACTGTGCCGGTGAGTTGCTGCTGCTAAAGAGCGGCATCATTGCCATAAAGATGCTTGTCCGTAAGAGTATCAGCACGAATATGCCTATCTGCTTTGAGACAAGCTCGGAGTTGAGCACCTCTATAATGTTCATATTCATGTTTATGTTCATATCGATATGTTTTTCATTTAGCGTATAGTGGCAATTTTTCTATGAGGTTGACCGTAAAGGTGATCATGGTGCGTGCCAGCCACGGCATCAGCAGGAAGATGCAGGCAAAGACGGCAAGTATCTTGGGTACAAAGGTCAGCGTAAACTCCTGTATCTGAGTGATGGCCTGAAAGAAGCTGACCAACAGTCCAACCACCATGCTCACCATGAGCATCGGGCCGGCCACCATCAAGAGTGTTTTGAACACATCACCGGAGATGTCCCTTACAATTTCTACGGTCATTGGAAGCTCCGTATCAGCGTACCCACTACGAGGTTCCAGCCGTCAACGAGCACAAACAGCAGGAGCTTAAAGGGCAGCGATATCATTACCGGGGGCACCATCATCATACCCATGGAGAGCATCACGCTGGCCACCACCATGTCTATTATAATAAAGGGCAGGTACAGCAAGAAGCCCATTTCAAACGCCGTCTTGAGTTCGCTGATTGCAAATGCCGGCACCACCACCTTGATCGGTGTATCCATTGGTTTTTCCGGTGTATCCATCTTTGACAGTCTTAGAAACAGGGCCAGGTCTTTCTGTCTTGTCTGTTTGAGCATGAAGCCCTTGACGGGTTCTTCGGCGCGTTTAAAGGCTTCTCCGAGGGTTATTTTTTTATCGAGCAGGGGGGTCAGGGAGTCCTTTGCCAGGACGTCAAGCGTGGGGGTCATTATGAGCATGGTTATAAAGATTGACAGGCCGATGACCACAACGTTTGGTGGGATTTGTTGTCCGCCGATGGCCTGTCTCAAAAACGACAACACGATCACGACCCGCGTAAAGGACGTAAACATCACAAGCATTGACGGTATCACCGACAGGAAGCTGATAAGGACAAACATCGATATCAGCGGATGGTCTATGTTAAATACGTTGTTGTTCATCATCAGCTTTCTGGCCTGCCTCCTTTTCTGGAATGCTTTTTCCACTGAGGGTCGTAAGGAGCCTGAAATCAGTAGGTGTAACCCCGACTATCAACACCTCCGCACCAACCTTCACAGCCGCTATCCCCTTTTTCGGGCCCAGAGAGACGTACTCCAGGATGTTTATCAGACCGGCCTTCTTCTGTCTTTTCTTAAGCATATATGCAATGCCATATATGAGAAAGACTACACCGCCAAGGGCCAGCAACATCTGAAGCAGGACGTCCGTCATTTCAACTGCTTTAGTCTGTCCGTAGGGCTAACGATATCCGTGAGTCTTATGCCGAACTTTTCGTTAACGACTACCACCTCACCCCTTGCAATGACTTTATTGTTGATGAGCATCTCCAGCGGTTCCCCGGCCAACTTGTCAAGTTCCACGACGGAACCCTGACCCAACTGCAGGAGGTCGTTGATTAACATCTTGGTTCTGCCTATCTCTACAGTGATCGTAAGTGGTATGTCAAGGAGGAACCTTATATCCCTGAATCCTTCCTCACTGCTGCCGCCTTCAAACTCCTGAAACACATCCATCTTTTTTTATCGCCTCCTTAATCGTTAGTCGTCTATGTAATGGCGCCTAGTATCTTTACTGCCTGGGTACCTTTTCTCACGCCCGTGGTACACCGGAACTTGGGTATACCCTCAACCTTAAATATCAACTCATCCGTCAGGGACTTCCCGAGGTTGATTACATCCCCCGGACGCATGTGCAGCAGGTCATCCACCGTCAGCTCCACATTGCCCAGGTCCACGCTGACCTCCACGTAGGACTCAATGAGTATGTCCTTGAGGCGATTGACCCACCGCTGGTCGGTCTCCATCTTTTCGGCCTGTATGCCCGAGTACAGTTTCTCCTTGACAGGCTCTATGATCGAGTATGGGATACAGAAGTACATCTTGCCGGTGAAATCCTCCACCTCTATATGCACCTCCACCTTGATAATAACCTCCGTGGGTGTCACGATTGTGACAAACTGCGGGTTCATTTCAGACCCCACGTGTTCGGGCTGGACGTTGGCAAGCCCTCGCCAGGCAAGGGCAAAGTCCTTGAGCACCATGCTGACCACCTTTTTGATGATCCGCTGCTCTATGGGCGTGAAGTACCGGCCCTCAGACTTCGTATTGCGTGCCGTTGTTGCCCCAAAAAAGTACTCCACAAAGGCAAACACCGCAGGGGCACTTATCACAAACAGCGAATAACCCTTCAACGGCTCCATCTTGAATATATTGATGCTGGAGGGCAACGGCAGCGTCTTCATAAACTCACTGAACTTCATCATCTCAACACCGTGTATGTTGACATCGACAAACTTCATGATGATGGTTGAGATGGAGTTCCTGAAGAACCTTGCAAATCGCTCATTGGCTATCTCAAGCCCCGGCATCCTCCCACGGATAATACGCTCCTGACTGGTGAGGTCGTATATCTTGGCATCGGCTTCATCAGAGACGCCCGTCTCAGTCTCGACGGCGCCCGCCTGCACCCCCTTTAACAGGGCGTCTATTTCGTCTTGTGAAAGTATCTTGTTCATTGCACTACAAAATCCGTAAAATAAACGTTCTTTATGATCTCGCCTCCGATGGTTTGGTTGAACTTGAACAACATCTCATCCTTCAACTGCATCTTACCCTCGGAACCCGACACCGCCTCCAGCGACTTACCGCTTAACAGGAACACTACGGCATCTCTGAGCATAGGCAACCTGTCCTTAATGAAAGGCTCGTCTTTCTTTGAGGCTATTTCCAACTGCACCGTTACCTTCATGTACCTTCCGGCATCGACGAGATTCACCACAAAGGGGTCAAGCGGTACAAGCGTAGGAGGACCTTCCTCGTGCTTGGCCTTCTCCTCGTGGCCGCCACCAGCCTCTTGTCCCGCACCTTCTTTCTTCTTGCCCATCAGTTTCGTGTATGCGAGAAACCCTCCTCCTCCCAAGACCAGCAGAACACCGACTATTATGATTATTAACTTTGTACTTAGTTTCGACTTCTTCTTTTCATCTGCCGGTGTTGTCTCTACACTGTCATCGCGCTCTTCAGCCATTAACTCAAACCC
>NZ_JABXWD010000760.1 GCF_019173545.1 Candidatus Magnetobacterium casense
TCAAGAAAGTCCTTGCACGTTATGGTCTTGGAATGTAGCGATATGCCGCAGTTTTCGGCAACAAGGCTGGCATAATGGCTTTCATCGTAGCCCTGTTCTTCAAACCGCCCGTGATACCCTTCCGGCCTGTTGAAGTTCGCCACATTCGCCGCAATGGAAGCCACAGCCCCCGAATCAATGCCACCTGACACGTACACCCCGGCATTGTCCTGCAAACACCACTGGATGTTCGACTCCAACAAGTCCCTCAGTTTGGCTTCAAACCACCGCTGCGTGTGATCGTAGTCAATGTTATAGCGCACCTGCCAGTAGTGTTTCGCTTCCACCTTGCCGTTCTTGACGGTCAGCATCTGCGCCGGAAGAAGCTCGTTGATCCCCTTGAACAGCGTCTTGCCCCCAAGGTAATACTGGAAGTGCAGGTAGTCCACCAGCCCCTCTATGTTCATCTCCACCTTCGGCAAGAAAGGCAGCAACGCCTTGGCTTCCGAAGCGAAGTAGAACTCATTACCCACGACTGCCCAGTACAGGGGCTTGCATCCCATCCGGTCTCTGGTGCATTCCAGTACGCCGTTCTGGTAGCGCACCTGTACGCCATTCACGCCGTCATGCAGGACTACCTCACCGTCTTTCTGCGTTCCTGTCCCGGCAAGGCCCATGTGACACGCATCCACAAAGTTCTGGCACTCTCCCCGGTGCTTCATGGTGTCTGTCATGCTGGCTATCTTGTCCAGCAGGCCAGAAACTGGCTGGCCTTTGAGGTTGACTATGCCTGCTACTAGGCTCACGGTTGCATCCATTTCCCGGCAGGGATGGCAGTAACGCCTTGGCTTCCGAACTTCATGAGCTTCAATACCTGTTTACACGCTTTGCAGGTCACATCTAACGGATTCGTGGTGTACCCTCCTTCTTTCATCACTGTCTGACCGCAGATTACCCATCGTTCTTTCTGCCATAGTTCTTCCGAACTGTAGTGGACTTTCTTGCTCATTCCTTGAACCCGGCCATGAAATCTTGTGACAGGCAACTCTCCCCATACAGGTATTCGATCCTGTTTATAGCAACCTTCGTGGCACAGAGTTGATCTTCTGTGTTGGGGTACTCTACCCCCGCCGTGC
>NZ_JABXWD010000761.1 GCF_019173545.1 Candidatus Magnetobacterium casense
AGTCTTCAAGGGTATCCCTATAAGAACTCAGTTGCTTGAACCCTTCCCACCTCACCGTCTCTCCAAATATGGTAACAGAGTCCTTGTCTGCAACCGACTTAGATTTCTTAAGGGCATCCTCGGACATTTTGGCCAGGGATAACACGGGGTCGTTGGGTTTGCTGAGGCTTATACCGGCAGATATCGTAATATGTTTGCTGCCACACACATACTCCCTGAACCTGTCTCGCATAAACCCGGCAAAGTCAATAATACGGTTCCACGGCCCAATGACAAACAGATCATCTCCACCTGCAAAGACGGTGTAGATATCCTTAAACCTGTCATCCGTGCTGAGGAGGTGTGGCAGATACACCGTGAAAAACATGTTCAACTGCCTGCTCAACGTTGCCATGCGTGAGATGCTCACGTGCTCTTTTCTGATCCCACAACCAAACACGGCTCCAAGGTTATCCACGTCGGCCTTGAGCGCTGCCAGTGCCTCAATGCCCGTATCCTCCCCATTCTCCAACATATCCACCTTCAGGGCCACCTTGGCAATATCGGAAAACGACTTAGGTACATGCCTGACATCAGCCGGCACGTAGCCGTTGAGGAACCTGACCGTCTTATCCGTGACAATGTTGCCATCCTTTGGGATAGATATGTCCCAGTACTTGACGAGCTGCCCCTTGTGGGCAAGCTCATTGAGCTGCCCGGTTACATCCAAAGACACCTGATAGAGGCCAAAGATGGGTTCCAAGAGCTTCTCGTTGAGCTTTGCCTCTTTGGTGGTAATAGCTATACTGTTTTCTTTGACAAGCTTTGTGCCTAAGTATATGTGGTCCCTACAGATATTGCAGGCAGACCTTTCCTCATCTCCCAAGAGGGGATCGTTTTCAGCCGTTGGGCTTGACGGCCTCTTACCGCAGAAGGGGCACAGCGCCTTGGCCAGGCCATTGTTAAACCTGTTGAGATAGCCCTTGACAGGGCCGCCGTACCTCTCAAGGTCGATCTTCTTATACTTGTGCCGTTGAGACTGTTGAGCGAATCCCTCCCAAAACTCAGAAAACCCCTCAGAGACAAGGTCTCCGCATGAGGCCTCACAGTACGAGAACCCAATGGATGATTCTCCG
>NZ_JABXWD010000762.1 GCF_019173545.1 Candidatus Magnetobacterium casense
TGACTAACAAAGCGAGCAAGCTTGTAATGCTTGATGCAATGTCGGTCCAAAGACCACTTCACCGTGGCCCGCACATTCGAAACTCGCTCGTAATAGGACCTCAACGAATCCTTATCCTTGAAAGGCAAACCAAGTTGAGATGCCTTGACGAGCATACCTGTGTCAATGACTTCATTGTCTCCAAACCTGAAATGAAGCCCCAACTCCTTAGCCTCACGCTCAAGCAACTCCGCATCGAAGCGCAGCAGATTATGGCCCGAGAACATGAACCCGCGCCTGCGCCATGCCTCCAAATTCTCGATTACGGCCGACATGACCTCATAGGGATCTTCCCCATGTTTTTCCAAAACAGCATGATCAATGCCGTGTATTTTGAGCGCCATAGGGTCAATTTGAAGGGATGAGGGACGTTTTACGTACGTGGAAAAATTAGCGCGAGGCTTGCGTTGCTCCACGACACAAAATCCCCACTGCAAAACAGCAGCCTGTTTTATGTCAGTACCTGTAGTTTCGCTGTCAAGAATAATGTAATTCTCAGGCAACTTGCCACCAGGACAGCGCTTGGCTACAGCCAACATTAAATCTCTCATCACCTCAACCTCCATCGAGAAACCGTAATCGACGCCCACTAGCTGACGGGCTCCTTGGGCAGCACATCAAGTCGATGCTGCCGAAATAACTCGAATGTATACTTGAGAAACTCATTGCCAATCAGACACATGGCACGGGCATCCAAACTATCCAAAGCCACTCTAAGACCCTCGGCTGAAATTTCACCCCGTGAAGTCGCCATTACAAGCCGTGCTAACTTAACGGCTGTCTCGGTCAACCTCACACTATCGCCATCAGACAAACCACCAACCTTCCCTGTTGGCAAGTTCGTTAACGAGCTCCTGAGCCAGAGATGAAAATTGTAACTGATATCACGATCTGGGTGATACCACTCTGTCTGCCCGGGTAAACGAACTTGCATTGTCATGATGATCTCCTAAACGTAAGTTTTAAGCCTGACATCGTGAGAAACACATTCAAGACACACCTTGCCTGCCGACCGCGGATCAAACCACGAGCGATCGATACCGCGCTTGCGACAACGTTCGCAAGGCCGCTGAA
>NZ_JABXWD010000763.1 GCF_019173545.1 Candidatus Magnetobacterium casense
TAGTTGTTGTTGGACTTATCGTTGGCGTTGACGTTGCCATCGTTCATGTTGACGATCCACGCGTTGGACGTATTGTTAGCGTAGGACGTAGACGACCAGTAGTTGTTAGACTGCACATTTGCCCATCCTCTTGTGAGAATTTCATCAGGCAATCCACAGCGGTATGCCTGATTACCAGCCAATGCCTGTAAGGCGGGATGGGCGCACAATGATTTTCTATGCACACCCGACAATCTGCTTCGGCGGATGTTATACCGACAAAAAAGAAAGGCGGTTCCGGCATTATTTCTTACCTCTTACTGATTTCATCCACCCCTCGCACTGTCTGCTTAATGATATAGTGTCTTCGATGAGGCGCTTAAAGGCATCAAAGTTCTTAAATACCTTTACCTCTTTACCCAATCTAAACACAATCCTGAGTTCCTCGATAGTATCTCTTAGCGCAGTGAGCGTGCTGATCTTGTCAACCTCTGAGTTGGCCTTTATTATCAGTCGTATAACCATTCGTGACAGGTCTCTCATATCAGTTCCTATACCGTATTTATTGTATCGTGAAAAACCCCTCACCGTGTTATCGACATATATCGCCATGTCAAAGGCCCTCCTGTATATTGGAAGATGCTCATACTGTGCCATTGTAAAATATCCAAATAATCAAATTATCAAATGACCTATTGTCCAGAACGAACCGGCCACACATAGTCGTTGGGGGACTTATCGAAGGCGAAGACGAAGCCAACGTCCATGCCGACGACCCACGCGCCGGACGTATTGACAGCGTAGGACGTAGACGACCAGTAGAAGTAAGACTGCACATTGGTAAAGCCCTGCGAGTTCAGCCACGTCGCCGGAGTAGCCTGTTCCGCGTTGACAAGGCTCTCCAGCTCTATGATGTTTGGCAGCCGCCAGTCGGTATAGCCATACGTACCAGCCCCGGTGTTCATTGACGCGACGTAGTCCAGGGCACCTTGCCATGTCTTATAACCGGGAAGGTTGGCGTCCTTCGTCCAGACCAGGCCCGTGAGGTTGTCGGTGACCGTGTTGGTAGCGGCGGTAAAGCGCGGACTCGGCCAGGCCACGCCCGCCTGGATTGCGCCGTCGTCGCCCGTGG
>NZ_JABXWD010000764.1 GCF_019173545.1 Candidatus Magnetobacterium casense
TGGGCAGATATAAGCACACGGATGCCATTAAGAAGCTATCAGACATAAGCGGGGGATACTTCCTGCTCTCTCCCAACCACAATGAGATTGCTCAACTGGGCAGGATCATCTCAGACATTGTTGACAGCAGGTACATTGTTGACTTTGACCTCACGCTGCCCCCGGGCAAGTACACAGGCGTTGTCGGCTTCAACCACATGGGCAAGGAGCTGACCGCGCAGAAGGAGTTTACCGTATCCACCGCTGCGGCCATCACTGCCCCGGCCACCGCCACCGGGACCACCCCAAAAATTGAGCGCACCCCTGTTGAACGGGCATTTAATGAACGGACATTTCAGGTCACACAAAGCAACTGGTCGGACAACAGATTGATCGTTATTTTGTTTATGCTTCTTGGGTTGTCTGCCTTCTGTAATATATTGCTGGCCTTGTGGGCACTGAAAAAGCCAAAGGAGGCAACCACCACAAGTGCTGAGACAACGACACTCGATGACATCAACCGCAAGATCGATGCCATTACCAATAAGGTGTCAGAGCAAAGGCCGGAAGTCCTATTTGAAGAGATCGTATATAAGCTCAACGACGCAGGCAGCCGGATAACGGCCCTCACCGCTGAACTGAGAAATCTGCCCACGGAAGATGTAAGCCCGTTCATTGGGCGGCTCGAAAGAGAGCTGGCAAAGATAGCAACCGTCACGGGCATGGTGTCGGACAGAATGGAGGCGATGGATGCAGGCATAAAGGGCATTGCCAAAGAACTGGTAAAGACAAATGACAAGCTTCCGACCGTTGACACCTCAAGCACTGAAAGGTTGCAACAGGGCATAAAAGCCCTCAGCAAAGAGGTCGCTGCTCTCAGGGATGGCCTGTCAGCGGACAAGTATGGTGAATCCTTTGAGAAGCTCTCAGGGAGGTTGGACAGGCTCGAGGCGGCCATCACCGAAACCGGCGGTTCGGTACAACAAAAGACCGTGGAAGCCATCAAGGGGTTGTCGCAGTTGATACAGACGCCTCCTGATCTGACTTCGGCATACGCTCCGATGATTCAGAAGGTCGAGGCAGCCCTGACCGATATTGCCGGGGAGATTGCGCAGTTGAAGGACAAGC
>NZ_JABXWD010000765.1 GCF_019173545.1 Candidatus Magnetobacterium casense
ACGGTGAGGATAAACTTGATGCGGCACCGTATAAGCTCTATCAGAGACACGTTGATGACCTGTATCCTCACGCTGCTGCGTATGAGGGTCTGGAAATCCGCATGTCTATCGTTGAGAGTTTTGGCTGGTCGCTTCAGGCAGGAAGCACGGTGAACCTGTGCGTTGCGCAGTGGAATCCAAACTTCTTCGTGTCTGGTGTTGGATTAACCCAACAGCCTAATTTCAGTCCTAACGCCACTACCTATACCAATAATATTGTTTCGGCAATAGATATAGCTGCTGGCGGAAATGGTACTGGAAATTCAGGATTCAGACAGACGATTGGACAGATGATTCGTGGAAACATGATTGATTCTCTCCTGAGATGGGCACTCAATCGCAGAATGATGCCGTTGGATATTGGCGGCAGGCAGGCTTTTGTGCTTACGATTTCTGCTCTTCAAGCACAGAGATTCAGTGATCCGAATTTTGCCGATGGAATGGGTTCGCGCTGGACTCCGCAGAACCAGTTGAACGAGAAGACTCAGAACTGGTACGGTATACTTGGGAAATGGCAGAGTGCCGTTGGTGCCGATGTCTACATTGTTGTAGATGAAAGGCTTCCGACACTGCTTCCGAGTGGTACTGGCCGTCCGTTTGGGCTTGTTCCCGGTTATATGTGGCCGACAGACGTAGACAACAGAAATCTTGGCAATCCTCTTGTAAGGGATGCTTGTCTACTTCATGGTAAGGGCGGCGTTGTGAACTGGGACGCAGAACCTATGCACTTAATCCAGGATGACTATGACTACAAAATCAGAAACGGCAAGGGCTACGCTGGTGTCAGAGGCATTCAGTTGCTTCAGTTTGATACTTCTCCGGTGACAGCAGATGGCAGTGGAAGGTATCATGGCGGAACCGCAGTCGTTGTTTGTGGTCGTTCAGAAACAGCATAACAAAGGGGGGATTTCCCCCCCTTTCCTAAAAGGAGACTAATATGTCAGACATTATAAGAGACGTATCTCTACAAGAAGCCCAAAAAGACCGGGCAGCGTCGATGGAACGATTACGCCGGGAAGGGCGTGATTTTATTAAAGTTCGGTTGCATGGTGTTACAAGAATTCAAG
>NZ_JABXWD010000766.1 GCF_019173545.1 Candidatus Magnetobacterium casense
GGCGGCTCCGCTTCTTTGTCGCTCCAGGACGCTCCTGGCCCCCTTCAGAACCCCCCGCAAGGGGAGGGGCGAGGCGCCCCAGCCACAAAGAAGTCCCCTTGACCCCATTTTACCATGCTTTTTTAAGAGGATACCAATCTTCTGTATCATTTTGTCTCTGTAGCCTTGTCGTGTGTCTTTCTTGCGATAAACAACAGCTCACCCATCGGGGTCATAAACTTACGTCTGCGGAGATTATCGGGCAACAGTTCGTTGACCATCCTGACCAGCGGCAATATGACAGGCACTTTGTAGGCCGACAGTTGATTTTCGACATAACGCAGGCTTAAGGCCTTCCGTGCGGGTCTGTCGGTGACATGTTGAAGGGCGTTTCCGGCACAGAGTTTCTTCAACGTAGAGGTCGAAAAATAAAACAGATGCTCCGTCTTAAAGTGGGGCCAATGTCTGCCCATCAGCCTGAATGTCACGGATTTAATATCCGGTGTAACGATGACCAGTACCCCACCCACCCTCAAAATGCGATAGACTTCCCTCAGAAGGGCATTTACATCCTTTATGTGTTCTATCAGGTCGATCATAAACACGGCGTCAAAAAAGCCGTCCTCATACCCGGCCCCCTCAAGGCTGCCGTGAAAGACCCTGTCTGAACCAAACCGATCCCGGGCAATGGAGGCCGAGTACTCCGACAGCTCCACGCCATATGCGCTAAACCCCTTATGACTTGCCGCCTCAAGAAAAAATCCCGTAGCACAACCGACATCCAACACCTTACCCCCGCTAAAGTATCTCTCTGCTATTTTCAGGAGGGTGTCAAAAGTAGCAACCTTCATCTCCCTGACAGAGTCGTAGTCGGTGCCAAGCCCCCAGGAGGCATAGTACTGTTGCGTGTAAATCCCTCTGAGTTGTTCATCTGTGGGCTGTGGGTTGACAAATATCAGGTTGCACGCCAGACAGCGTACTACATTGTTAAAGAGCCTCTTAAAACTTGTCCCGTTACATACCGGACAATCCGTCAATTGCACTTGTGTCGTCGCTGACATCACAGTATCCCCTCTTTCTTTAACCGTGTGATAACATCCATCGGTTTGATCTCCTTCATGCA
>NZ_JABXWD010000767.1 GCF_019173545.1 Candidatus Magnetobacterium casense
ATCCGCGCCGCCTTTGAATCTGTATCTCTATTATAAATGTTATGCCCCTTTTATCTACCGCCCTTATATCCAATATCGTCTCTTTCAGTATCTTTATATTTGGTGTCTGGTACGGATTAAGAATCAATAAGTCATCTATTTCCCGCTCTCCGGCGAGGTCTAAGACTGCATTTAAAAAAGATATAAGAATCCCCTTCTTGCCTTCGTTGCCAAATATCTTCTTAAACGCTATGTCACTTCTTACATCTACAAACTGCATACTTTAATTATAACAAAACATTTTAAACTTTATACAGCGAAATAAATCTTGCCATTGCCGGGCTAAAGATTATTGCCCCAAGTTCCGACGCTTGGGTGGCGTGCTCACTCGCCCTTCATAAATCAGCTTGGCTCCGTCAGGTGAAACATCTTTCTCAGCTCTATCCTTTCCCCTGGTGTGGTCATTATTACGAGGGTATCACCGGGGCTTATCATCTGATGTTCGGGGGGATTGTATATCCATCTCTCCTGCGTTGTCTTGATGGCGAGCAACATGCAGGTTGGATAGCGTTTGAGATGCAGTGAGGCAACCGTCCTGGGGGTAACATCTCCGGGGACCACAACGTCCTCTATGCGCAGGTTTTTGTCCTTATCTCTGAGCATCATATCCAGAAACGACACCACCGTTGGCCGGAACATCTCCGAGGCCATCCTCATACCACCGATAAAGTGCGGTGAGACAACAACGTCAGCGCCGGCCTTTTTCATCTTGCTGAGGTTCTTGAGCTCCTTGCACCGGGCCACGACCTTAATTTCGGGGTTGAGTTGCTTGGCGCTCAGACTGACAACCAGGTTGACGTTGTCCTCACCGGCTGCCGCAAAAAGCCCCTTGGCACGCTCTATCCCGGCACCGAGCAACACGTTGTTGTCCGTGGCGTCACCCTCAATCACTACCTGGGTGTGAAACATCTCAAGCACCCTCTCTATACGCTTCTTGTCTATCTCTATGACCACGCACGGACGAGACGTCGTGTATAGCTCGTTTAATATGTAAAAACCATCCCCCTCTACACCACACACGATGTAATGGCTGGAAAGCGCCTTGATCTTGTTCTCCATTC
>NZ_JABXWD010000768.1 GCF_019173545.1 Candidatus Magnetobacterium casense
TGTCAAGCGAGTCGTTACGCTGAAAAACTCCGGAGATTCGGCGGAAGCAGAGGAACAATACCTGCAAATCGACCCTGTGAGCAAAGAAATAATCGCCCTGCTGACGGCCATTGAAAAAACGATAGCATAGAAAAGAGGCCCATAAGAGATATGAGAAGGAGGCCGCGCCTCCATCCTGGAGACCGAGGGTGTAGAGCCATCGCTGTTTTGGAACAATGCTGCCTGCTAACCGTTGCAGCTCAACGGGGATGAGATAAATGGCTAAGACCGAGTGGTCGGTTGGCGACGTAATCCTAGACCTCTACGAAGTAAGAGATGTCTTCAAAAGTGGAGGCATGGGGTTGGTCTATCGCATATACCACAAGGGGTGGAGCTCGGACATGGCCATGAAGTGTCCGCGTCCGGAGTACTTTCAGACTGAGTCACAAAAGAGTAGTTTTGAGCGCGAGGCCCAGACATGGATGGACCTAGGCCTTCATCCGAACATAGTCAGCTGTTACTATGTGCGCCGCATAGAGGGGGTTCCGTGTGTCTTTGCCGAGTACCTCGAGGGCGGGAGTCTGCGCGACTGGATAAAGCAGAAGAGGCTCACGACTATGGAAGTAGTACTGGATACCGCTATCCAATTCGCCCTGGGGCTATGCTATGCGCACGAAAAGGGACTAATCCACCAGGATGTCAAACCGGCAAACGTAATGATGACATCGGACGGGATAGCCAAGGTAACAGATTTTGGACTTGCCAGGGCGCAGTCGCTTTCCGTTACAACGTCAACCTCGCCGCAGCATGGTTTGCTCATGCCGCCAGGAATAAACCGCAGAAAGAGCCACGTGTCGAGCTTCGACGGAATGACACAGGCATACTGTTCATGTGAGCAGGCCAATCGCAGCCCCCTTTCCTTAAAGACAGACATCTGGTCATGGGGTGTTTCCATTTTAGAGATATTCATAGGAGGCGTAACATGGCTAAGCGGTAATGTGGCCGCCCTCGTACTTGACGACTATCTGAGAAACCCTCAGTTTGATGTAAATATCCCTCATATGCCGCAGCCACTGGCAGCACTCCTTAAGCGTTGTTTCTCGCAAGACCCTGATGGG
>NZ_JABXWD010000769.1 GCF_019173545.1 Candidatus Magnetobacterium casense
CCAGCCGTAAGATGTTCGCCCCCACACGTCATACCCTAATGGGTGGTAGCGATTGATGGGAACTTCTGCACCGCTGAAGAACTCCCCAATTATGGCATATTGTGCGCCGGGACCGTCTCGTATAATCAAATCCCGATCCCCAATGGTTACGACACCCAACGCTGGGAATAACTCTATCTCCCTCGTGTCCAACCATGCCGACTTGCCGTCGGGAACACAGACCGGATGATAGCAGTCGTCAGCGGGATCGTATAGGTTGGTATATTTGCTGATGTCCTCGTTGCCATCGGAACCCAGGGGAACAATGCCGGTAAATTTCGAGACCATAACGCTGTTGCGGAAGTTTTCGCCCACCCCAATGGCGTCGCTGAAGTGGAACGCCTTGACGCGCACGCCCGTGTCAGTCACTTCCTCAACTGCATGGATTTGCCCGGCAAAGGAGAGGAACTCCAGCTTGGGCATTTCGGGATAAGCAATTAGATCATACGGTGGCTCAAGCTGTATCTGACCTGATACGTTGTTGATGATACCGTTCGCGATGTCGCAGGCGTATTTCAGATTGTGCTGGTTCAGGTCAAGATACCACTGCACCCAAGCACGCGGCCAGCGCACGGTCGTGATCTTGCTGTTGCACAAGTGCGTTTCCTGGTAAGGTTTGGTTGCCGGATAGTTGGTCTCCGTATTGCCATGATCCCATGTCCAATCGGGACAGTTCTGCCGCGGCATATAGGTTTCCGTCACCTCGCAGTAATCCGTTTTGATGATACAGAATTGGGTGTTATCTGGTAGGTCTGATGTTTTCATAATTATTCCAGGTTAACGCTCCCATCCCATTGATTTGCAAAACCTCTTCCAGTCTGCAATATCCCAAGTTTTTAGATATCCATAATTATCTGGGTCGTTAAAACGGATTTCTGTGAGGTGACGGAAACCTACATGCCGCGGCAGAACTGCCCCGATTGGACATGGAACCACGGTGATACAACCACCAACTACCCGGCAACCAAGCCTTACCAGGAAACGCACTTGTGCAACAGCAAGATCACGACCGTGCGCTGGCCGCGTGCTTGGGTGCAGTGGTATCTTGACCTGAACCA
>NZ_JABXWD010000077.1 GCF_019173545.1 Candidatus Magnetobacterium casense
TTCGCAGGAATGACAATTACAGCCGTTTTCTAAGTGTGTCATTTCTTGCTTGACCAGGAATCCAGTATACGTAAAAGTATAGTTACCATGAAATATAAAGAAGATACATTTTAACTTTATTGTAAGATTCTTCAAATAGCTCACTTGCTTTCTTTGGATTTGTTTCTATCTTGTCTTCAGCATCTTTCAACTTAGGTTGGTTGGGGAATCCTTCTCCGTGTACCTGAATAAGAGCAAGCTTATAGTAAAACGCTGAACTTGAATAGTGCTTATCGTTATAAGATTTCTCTGCCGCTTTAAGTAAACTTTGATTTAATTCAGCTGATCGTGGGTCTTGGAATCCTTCGCTCATACCATTCATATAACATGGTTGAATATACTTATTACGTATAAATTGCTTGTATGCATCATCATTTTTTATATATTTCTCCATAGCTCTTTCTGCAATAGTTATAATATCCAAATCGAAACTGCCTGTTTTGCAATTTATTTCTTTATCCTTTAGTAAACTCAAGATACTGTTCACGGATACTATTGAAGATAAATCTGAATTTAACGTGTCTTGTTTTTTTTGATATTCATAAATTTCTATGGCTATTATAATGCTCAAGACGGTAAGCAAAACACCAAGTATGCCTATCATTATCTCGCTAAATGGGGCAAGATACAAAGCCTTTTTTCTTAACCGATTCCAAAAACCTATCTCTTCAGTTTCCATTGCCATAATGTCCTCCAACTCCTTATAACTAATAATATATGCAGATTATACCTGCTGATGCTCACACCGATAGCTATGAACACCAATTTAATGATAGACTACTTAAAACAAAAAAATCCAGTGAATTTTACTTCACATGTTTTATGACACTGCCATATGAGCACCCTGACGTAAAACGTTGTAAAATGCGGTGTAAGATGTATTCTTAGAGGTCCGGGCAGGTATCTAATGTGTGAAGTTTACTTCACTGGAACTTATCCGACTATTAAATTTAAGATAATCTGACACTGGAGTACTCGTAACCTGGCTGCTTAACGGCGCAGGCTTTCCCTCTGGCAAAATCGTTGCAACCGTGCCGGAACGGTGGGATATCAGATGAAAACAGCAATTATGGTTTAACGGACTAAATCAATGCCTGAACCACGAGTTGACGGATTAAGTGATTATACTGAAATGACACAGGTTTTTTCAGGCATGATATTTGAGCGTGAAATAATGGGGTCAAGGGGACTTCTTCGTGGCCGGGGCGCCTCGCCCCTCCCCTTGCGGGGGGTTCTGAAGGGGGCCAGGTGCGACCTGGAGCGACAAGAAGCGGAGCCGCCCCTTTCTTTCTTGTATGCAGGCAATTTTGATACCCGAAAAAACCCGAATCCGAATCAGTATATAAAGTGATTACTCCTGGTTCAGACAATCTCCATCGAAGGGTTCACCCTGCCGCCAGCACCTGCGCTATCTCCTTTACGCACCGTGCCAGGGCGCCGGAGTTCCTTGTGTACAAGTCCCTGGCCACAGTCCCCATGCGTTGACGCAATGCGCTATCAGCAAGCAACATTGCCAGAGTGTCACGGAGGCTGTCGGCAGTCACGCTAATGGCGGCGCCCTGCTGGATGAATTCCCCTGTCATGGGGAAGTTGTCCATGTGCGGGCCGCAGACGATCGGCACCCCCCACGAGGCCGGTTCCAGGAGATTGTGTCCGCCCTTTGGCGCAAAACTGCCGCCCATGACGGCGACCTGCCCTGCCCCGTAGACCGCAGCCAACTCCCCGACGCTATCTAGCAGTATCACGTCCGATTGAGGCAACTCACCAGTAAACATGCTTCGCCGCAAACAGCGCAGCCCAGCACGTTTAATCAACCGCTCCGCCTCGTCAAAACGCTGCGGGTGTCGCGGGGCAAGTATCAACACCACCCCTGCAAACTGCTCCCTGAGACGCTTAAAGGCCGCCAGTACGATTTCCTCCTCGCCCTCGTGCGTGGAGCCGGCCACAATCACCGGCCCTGACAACTGCCCTGCCCACGCAGGGACAACCGTCGGTGGTTCGATGTCGTACTTGAGGTTGCCAACGACCTTTACACGACTCTCATCGGCGCCAATATCTATGATTCGTTGGGCGTAGACCTCGTTCTGCATTCCAAAGAGGGTCACCATAGACAGAACGTTTTTCATGAAGAACCTTATCTTTCGGTACCCATTGTACGAGTTGGAGGAGATGCGGCCATTGAGAACTACCACAGGCGTGTTGTGTGCGTGCATGGTATGAAAGACCCCCGGCCACAGCTCGGTCTCCATCGCAATAAAGATATCCGGCCTGAGACTCTTAACGGCCCCTCTGGCCGTGTACGGCAGATCAAAGGGGATGTAGATGAGCCTCACGCTGTCTTGAAGGCGCTGTTTGGCCACGGCCTGACCGGTATCGGTGACCGTTGAGACAACAACGTTTGGGGTGAGTTCATGCAATATCTTATTGACAAGCGGCACGGCGGATATGACCTCACCCACTGACACGGCGTGCAGCCAAACCACAGGGGCACCCTTGGACTTCCAGCCCTCGGATGGCTGATTGCCGCACCGCTGCGACAGCCACCGCTTTCTGAGCGATTCAGGTCGCTTGAGATACTCAAAGGGAAGCAACAGAGACAACGCCCCCGTATACAAGGCATTATACAAAAACATCATCGCTCAGGCAACAAGGTCATTTAGTTTGGACATTGCTTTCCTTTCGCATATTTTATAGCTTCCTGTAAACAGTTACAATCAATGTTAGGGTTTATTGATAAGAATTTAGCTGCTTTAATTCTAACATAGCCGGATGATATAGTCAAGGATTTTTTTTAGCAGTTTTTCGCCATCGTATAGTATAATAAGACTATGGATACACCAACAGGGTCAGGGATTTACGACAAGATCATCAAGGAGTTGCTTGAGGATATAGAGCAACCCCTGATAGAAAAGGTCTTGGGGATCAAGGCCGATAAGATAAGCAAGCTCAACGTCATAACGCAACTAACAGACGAGCGTGAGGCGGATTTCGTCATCAAGGTGGAAAACCGTGATGAACCGTTCTTTATCGCACATGCTGAGATTCAGAGTACCAATGATCCAAAGATGTTAAAGAGGATGCTGCGGTACTTTGTCCATCTCTATTCGGTACACGAGGTCATAATAAAGCAGTACGTTGTTTTCATAGGCAAGGACAAGATGGCAATGAACAACGCCCTGGACATGCCAGGCGTTCATTACGAATACAATTTGATCGATATCAGAAATATCCCCTGCGAGCGGTTTTTATACTCAGGGGTGCCTAAGGAGATAGTTCTTTCCGTATTGTGTAATAGAGGGGATCGTGATGAGCGGTCATTTGCGAGGGAGATATTAAAGGAGTTAGTGGTAAACGTCATCGGAGGACTAGACCTGTCGATGTATATAAAGGAAGTAGAGGTCTTTTCAAAGTTGAGAGACATGCAAAAAATCATAATAGAGGAGGTGGATAAAATGCCAATAGTATACGACCTGGAAACGGATATAAGGTTCATGCAAGGAGTGCAGAAGGGCATAGAGAATGGCCGCTTGGAAGGTTTGACAGAAGGTCAGGTGAAAGGCCGCTTGGAAGGCCGCCTGGAAGGCTTGACAGAAGGTCAGGTGAAAGGCCGGTTAGAAGCTATGCACAGCATGATCGAGGTTTTGTTGAGGCGAAAATTTGGCGCAAGAGGTTTATCCCTTATGCCTAAGATCAGAATGAAAGATGATGAGTCGAGGCTCTATGCAATAACGGATGCGTTGATAACGGCAAATGACATCATGGAGATTGAAGACTTGCTCTGAGATTGCCACCGTAATTTTAACTTAGTTGGTAGCTTCTTATTGCATGACAATCCTCCCCCCCTCTGTTAAGAAATGTCGGGGTAGCGATTACTTTGGTAAAGAACCAACACATGGCCATGTACTTACTCCCTCACCATTTCGGTTATCATTTCGACGACCCGTTTGGTGGGGTCCTTGTGCTCATACATGGCCCTCAGACGGCCAAAGACGTTGAGCATCCTTGCGCGTACCTCATCGTCCCGATACAACCGCTCTACCTCGGTGGCAATCATCTCCGGGGTGGCCTCATCCTGGATCAACTCTCTGACTATTTCGGCATCGTGGATCAGGTTTACGAGGTTGATGTAGTTGACCCGTATGAGCATCCGCCCCGCATAGTAGGTAAAGGCCGACAACCGATAGATCACCACCATCGGCACCCCAATAATGGCCGCCTGAAATGCCGCCGTCCCCGAGGCTACCACCGCCAGCGTGCTCACGGCAAGGACGTCAAGCGCCCGGTCGGCAACAATGACCACACCGAGGGACTCCAACTCGGCCAGACTACCGGCATATCGGTTACGCTCCAGATGTGACACCAGCGGCATCAGATACTGAAACTCCGGATGTCTTGCCTTCAACAACCTCACAGCCTCAACCATCACTGGCAGATGCCTGTCCACCTCACTGTGCCTGCTCCCGGGCAGGAGCGCCACAACAGGCGCCTGCGGATTGAGCGAAAAACCCGCCAACAACGCATCCCTGTCAATGGGATGTCCCGTTATCTCCTCAATTACCGGATGGCCCACGAACTCACACTCTATGCCATGCTGTGCGTACACCGCCGGTTCAAAGGGCAACAGCACGGCTATCCTGTCCGTCAGACGTCCGATGGTCTTGATCCGCCCGCGCCTCCACGCCCATACTTGCGGGCTTACGTAGTACAACACCTTTATCCCGTGTTTTTTGGCGCTCCTGGCCACCCTGAGATTGAAGTCCGGAAAATCGATCAACACCAGCACATCCACCCTCAGCGTCTTAAACAGGCCGGTGATCTTTTTATACATGCGCCTCAGTGCCACAAGTGTCGATGCCGCCTCGATAAGCCCAAATGCCCCCGTTATGTAACCTACAAGCTCAACCCCGGCCTCCTCCATACCCTTGCCGCCTATGCCTATGAGGTTGACATTCGGCCATCGCTGCTTCAATTGCCTCGCAAGCAGCGTACCGTACAGTTCGCCGGATGCCTCCCCGGCGATTATCATTATCCTCGTCGGCATTACCCTTGTTGCATTATAAGAAAAGAAGAAAAGAATGGGGACTCCGTCCCCTGACCCCCTGAAAGGTGGCGGCTCTGCCCCCCCTTTACCCCCCTGCAAGGGAGCCAGCCCCCTTGACCCCATCTTAGCTCACATCCTACAGACACCCCAGGATTACCTCACATACCCTGTGTATGTCTTCCTCCGGCATCCCGGGATACACGGGCAGAGACAACACCTCTTGGCACGCCCGTTCCGCTATGGGGAAGTCCCCCTGTTTGTAGCCGTACTTTTCGGTCGCCCGCTGAAGGTGCATCGGGATGGGATAGTACACCACCGACGATATGTCCTCCTGCTGGAGCTTGGCCCTTATCTTATCCCTCTGTGGGCTGCGTATCGTGTACTGATGGTAGTTGCTGACGTATCCTTGGGGGACATGTGGGCAGCAAAGATGACCCGCAAGCAGCGAATTATAAATCTGTGCGTTCTGTCGTCTCAATTGGTTTTGTTGCTCGACCTTCTTTAACTTAATCAGCAGGATGCCGGCCTGTATTTCGTCAAGCCTGCTGTTAAAGCCCAGACACTCGTGTACGTAGTTGCCATGTGAACCGTGGTTTCTCAGCGCAAGTATTTGCTGATACATCTGGTGATCGTTTGTTGTAACTGCCCCGCCATCACCATAGCAGCCGAGGTTCTTGCTCGGATAAAAGCTAAAACACCCGGCATCTCCAAAACTCCCCGTCAACTGACCATTGATCGAAGAGCCAAAAGACTGCGCACAGTCCTCCACAATGCCAAGATTGTACTGCCTGGCAAGGGACATTATCCCCTCCATGTCACAGGGCACTCCAAATATGTGCACCGGCAGGATAGCCTTTGTCTTTTTCGTTATCTTTTTCTCAATCTTATTAACATCGATGTTGAGCGTATTGTCATCAATGTCCACAAATACAGGTTTTGCACCGTTATAGATAATGCTCTCAATTGTGGCAAAAAACGTAAAAGGTGTCGTTATGACCTCATCGCCCTTGCCGACAGAGAGACATGCAAGGCTCAAAAACAACGCCCCCGTACCCGAACCCACCCCGGCGGCATAACTCACACCATGGTAGGCCGACAACTGCCTCTCAAACTCCTCAACGTGCGGACCCAGGATGTAGCGACTGCTGCCCAGTATGTCAACAACGCTCTGTATCACCTCTTGTTCGATATCAAGAAATTCCTTGCGTAAATCCAACATTGGTATCATATCATCAGACTCTCGTATGCCTTGTTCTCCTTTATAACATTATCGATCAACAGTGTCAGTTCCAACGCATAACGTGCCTGCCCTGCAGTGACAGGAGGTTGTCTGTTGTCTCTGATGCAGTTGACAAAGTCCATCAACTCCCTCTGCAGCGGCTCAGACCTTTCAACAGCGATGTCCTCGGTCGCTATTGATGTGCCGTCCTTGAAGTACCTTGTAAGTGTTATATTGTGCAGGTCCACAGACAGGGAATTCTCTCTCTGAAAGACCTTCAGGGTACGTTTCTTGTGCGGATAAAGTCTGCTGGTTGTCAGCACGGCATTGAGGCCGCTGTCAAACTCGATCCATGCCCGTGCCATGTCCGTCTTCTGCGTCAGGACACGTGCACCCACCGCCTTTACCGACCTTGCCTTTGAACGTGCTATGGACAGCACAAGGTCTATGTCGTGGATCATCAAATCCAAGGTCACGTCGATGTTAAACGCCCTTTCTATCAGCGGTGAACACCTCTCCGTTTCGATACACAACGCAACATCAATCAACGACTGTGCCCTCAGAAACGCCGGATTGTATCTCTCCACGTGTCCTACCTGCGTGATGAGTCCCCTGCTGTGCGCCTCTTGTATGATGGCGTCTGCTTCCTGTAGTGTAGAGGAGATAGGTTTTTCTATGAAGACGTGCTTTCCGGCCCTTAGGCATTCCAACGCTATGGGACAGTGCGTGGCGGTTGGTGTGGCGATCACTACGGCATCCACCAAGGGCAGTATCTGACGGTAATCCGTGTTTGTGCTCAGAGGTGAGTGGTCACCGGCATGGTTGCGCAGGGCGTCTTCCAGTGCCTGCCGGTTCGTATCGGAGATGGCACTGAGCACAACGCCATCCAGCCCGGCTAAAATACGGCAGTGGTGACGTCCAAAATACCCCACCCCGATCACCCCTGCACGCAATGCAGATGTCCTACGCTCTGTGGACAATGCCGATTCCAATCTCCCTCACCTTGTGGGAGGGAATAAAAGGGAGGGGGCCACTACAGGGCATTGCTGACCTTTTGTATCTCCTGTAGTTTTTTCATTGCACGACCTGACTCTATGCACTCCTGCACCATGTCAACGGCAGCCTCGATGCCAATCCCCAGGTCTGAGACCATCAGTCCGGCTGCGGCGTTGATCACAACGATATTGCGTTTGGTTCCCATGTATCCGCTTAGGACATCGAGAGTGTGGCGTGCGTTGTCGTCCTTGTCTGCGCCGGCTATGTCCTCGAGACGCCCGCGCTTAAAGCCAAAGTCCTCTGGGCAGAGGTACATGTTTTCTACCTTACCGTCGCGATATCTGGTGATCTTGGTGCCATCGGTGATGGTTATCTCATCGAGGCCGTCCTGTCCGTGACAGACCATGGCATCCTCCGCCCCCAGATTGCCCAGGACCATGGCCAACGGTTCGGTCAGCGCAGGCGAAAACACACCCAGTATTTGACGCCTTGCTCCGGCTGGATTGGTCAGTGGACCGAGGATGTTAAATATCGTCCGTACCCCGATCTCACGGCGTGGATTTACGGCATAACGCATGGCAGGATGAAACATGGGCGCAAACAAAAACCCAAATCCCGTCTCAAACAAACATCGCTCAACCTTGTCGGCAGGCAGGTCTATCTTTATGCCCAATGCCTCAAGGACATCGGCACTACCAGAGCGGCTGGACACCGAACGATTGCCGTGCTTGGCTATTGGCACCCCGCAGGCGGCAAGCACAATGGCCGCAGTTGTCGATATATTAAACGTGTGTGCCAGGTCCCCGCCCGTGCCACAGGTGTCAAGGACGTTTTCCGGGGCTTTGATACGCACCGCCTTTAGTCTCATCACGGCGGCAGCGGCGGTTATCTCATCCACGCTTTCGCCCTTCAGACGCAACGCCGTCAAAAATGACCCGATCTGCGCATCCGTGGCCTTGCCCTCCATTATCTCCGTCATACACTCGGTCATTTCATCGGTGGAGAGGTTCAGCCCCTGCACCAGCATCCCTATGGCCTCACGAATCACAGACTACCTCCTCTATGCACCTCTGAAGACATTGCCGTCTCGTTACCATCGCAAATCTCTGAATATATCATCGACGTCTACCTCTAAACCAAAAAATATTTATGATAACACTTCGGATATTTTACCATATTTCTACTATGTTTTTGCGTAACATGAGTTATAAGTGTGGTTTTGAAAAAGATTCTTTAATCTTAGGTAACTGTAACCTGATAACCTTCCAAACTATCTCATAATCAACACCAAAATAGAAATGGATAAGTTTATCCCTCATCCTTGCCATATCGCTCCAGGGGACATTCTCATATTGATGTCTCATGTCTGACGGTATGTTTTTAGATGCCTCTCCAATTATTTCAAGTTGCCTTATTACTGCACTTGATGTTTTTATGTCAGATGCAAACTCATCATAACTCATTTCGGCAATAAAGTCTTCAATATTTTGTATGCAATTAAGTATGTCTTTTATATAAAGGCTGGAGTCTCTATTCATATTATCACCGTTTCATTAAGTATACGTTCTCTTAACTCAGGCCGTACAGCGCTTTTCCTGACAAGATCAACCTTTTTCCTTAGAATTTTCTGAAGGTATCGTTCAATCTCTATAAACTTTAGCAGATCAGGCACTTCGTCAAACTCAACAAGGATATCAATGTCACTTCTCCTTGTTTGTTCTGCCCTTGCATAAGAGCCAAATATTCCTATCTCTCTCACCTTGTATTTATTGACAAGTTCTTCCTTATGTAGTCTGATAGTGCTTTTTATCTCTTCTAAGTTTTTCATTACACTCTGCAAGCATAACACTTATTTTGCCGTTACAACCCGGGGCAGTTCGAGGAAGTTCTTTAGATTGGTTAGTCCAATTATCATCGCAAATCTCTGAATATATCATCCACGTCTACCTCTAACCCCTTTAGCTCTCTTGAACTGACCACATTGCCACCCCGACAATGACAGACAAGCTCACCATCCTCGCTTAATGCCAACACCTCAACATATCTGCTGAAGGGATCGACTATCCAGTACTCCATGACCTTGTGACGCTGGTATAGTTGTCGCTTTTGATGCACGTCCCTGTACTGTGACGATGCCGAAAGAATCTCTACAATCACATCAGGAGGACCAAAGACACCGCTGTATTGTACTCTGTGCAGGTTCAACCGCGATATAAACAATATATCAGGCTCAACAATGTCCTCATCACTGAGCACAACGTCTACGGGGGCATATAACACCATCCCCAGGGCATTGTCCTCAACAAAACGATTCAACCGGATAAACAATCTCTTTGATATAACCTGATGGTTGATACTTGGAGCTGGAGACATCGACAGTATTGCTCCTATTAACTCATACCTGTGGTCATCGTCCAGGAGCAGGTAGTCGTCATAAGACAGTTTTTCCTTACACTCTGTAAGCATAGCACTCATGTTGCCTTTACAACTGTGAACAGGTCGAGGAAGTTCTTTAATATCCGTTTGCCCTCGGTGGTTAAGATCGACTCCGGGTGAAACTGCACGCCCTCAACTATATGACTCTTATGGCGGATGGCCATTATTTCGCCATCATCCGTCCACGCAGAGTGGACAAAGTCAGCGGGGAGGGTATCAGGGCGTATCACCAGGGAATGATACCTCGTGGCGATAAATGGATTGGACACTCCACTGAAGATGCCAACGCCATCGTGATGGATCATGGACGTCTTGCCGTGCATGAGTCTGTCGGCCCTGACGATAAGACCGCCATATGCCGCCCCGATGGCCTGATGCCCAAGACAGACGCCAAGTATCGGTACCCTGCCGGCAAAGTGTCTGATAACATCAATCGATATGCCGGCCTCATTGGGGGTGCATGGTCCGGGCGATATCACTATGTATTGCGGCTGCATCGCTTCAATCTCCGTCACGCTGACACTGTCGTTGCGACAGACCTTAATCTCCTGACCAAGCTCACCGAGATATTGTACCAGGTTATATGTAAAGGAATCATAGTTGTCGATCATCAAAAGCATATCCGTTACTCCAAACCGTTCTTGGCCATTATCACTGCCTTGAACATTCCCATTGCCTTGTTCACGCACTCATTGTGTTCCATCTCCGGCACCGAGTCGGCAACGATGCCGGCCCCCGCCTGCACGTATATCTTACCATCTATGGCCAATATCGTCCTGATGGTGATGCACATATCCATATCCCCGGTGAAGCTGAAGTACCCCACCGATCCGGCATACAGCCCCCGTGCCACCGGCTCAAGCTCGTCTATGATCTCCATTGCCCTGACCTTTGGGGCACCTGAGACCGTACCGGCAGGAAAACACGCCCGCAGGACATCAAAAGCGTCATGGTCATCCTTTAAGACGCCCTCGACGTTGGATACGATGTGCATGACATGACTGTAACGTTCAATGGTCATCAACTTAGTCACCTCCACGGAACCGGTACGGGCTACCCTGCCGACGTCGTTTCGGCCAAGATCAACGAGCATGATGTGTTCGGCTCGTTCCTTGGGGTCGGCCAGCAGTTCCTTCTCAAGGGCGATGTCTTCGGCGTCGGTTGAGCCTCGTTTTCTGGTCCCGGCAATGGGGCGGAGAATGATACGGTCTGACTCCAGTTTGACCAATATCTCCGGAGAAGAGCCGACAACCTTACAGCCGTCCAGATTCATATAGAACATGTAGGGGGAGGGGTTTATCACCCTGAGTTTCCGGTATATCGTAAAGGGGTCAACAGCGGCGGAGGTCTCAAATCGCTGGGAGAGTACGATCTGGAAGGCATCTCCGGCCCTGATATACTCCTTGGCCCTGTCAACGACATCCATGAAGTCTTCCGGTTTATAGAATGAAGACGTATAGTGCGTCGTGGAGTTGTCTTTGCCTACGTCAAGGCTGTCTTCTTTACGTGGCTTTTTCAACAGACTGATCATGGACTCTATCTTTGCCACCGCATCGGCGTAGACCTCTTCGGCAGTCGTGTTGTCATCTATGAAGGCGTTGGCAACAACCTTGATGACATGCTTGAGGTGATCAAAGATCAGCAGTGTCTCCATTTTCATCATGTACATATCCGGCAGTCCGAGCGAAGGTTTGTCGGTGGGCGTGACCTTCTCAAAGAATCTAACGCTTTCGTAACCGATATATCCCACCAGTCCACCAAAGAAGCGTGGTAGACCCGGAACCTCAACGACCTTGTATGGAGCCATCTCTTGTTTGAGGACATTCAGCGGGTCATCGACCCTCATATGCACCGGAGGCTGTTGGTGTCGGGTGATTTCCATATCGTTGCCCCAGCCCTTGATGACCTTCATGGGCACCCCAGCTATGAAAGAATACCGTGCCCATTTCTCACCGCCCTCAACGCTCTCAAACAGGAACGAGTCCCGTCCGTTTATCTTCATGTACGCAGATACCGGCGTCTCCATATCGGCCAGTATCTCCTTGTACACCGGTATCAGGTTACCTCTGCCTGAGAGTTCCTTAAATTGTTCCAGTTCCGGATAATACATTGTGACAAACACTCTCTCTTTTCTCAAGAATATGTTTCATATAAATTATACTGTGTATATCATAACAGTTTGGTCAAAGAAAGTTCCATTAGTACTCAGAGTTATGCTCTCTTGGTGTCCTCTTTAAATTTCATGGTAAACACTTTTTTACCCTGGTGACAATCCTTCTGTCTTACTTCTGATGATATCAGATAAGGCCGGCATTTTGAATTGTCTGCTTATCCTA
>NZ_JABXWD010000770.1 GCF_019173545.1 Candidatus Magnetobacterium casense
TGACAACGCCATGAAAAAAGGCGTGATAGGCTCCGGCATCAGCATATCGGAAATCCCCGACATATCCAAAGAAGGCGTGTTTAAAATGCTCATGGGCGAAAGCGAAAACGCAGTGACCCGTTGGGTTGGCAAGGCATGGCAATTTTCGAAGGACTTAACGAATCTGAGAGAAAATATCATGAGGCTGGCGTCATACCGGTATTTCAAAGACAATCTTAAGAATAGAAGCGACATCTACGGGGCTTCAAAACCGGAAGAGATAGACGCCGTAAAGAATCCTGACGATAAGGCCGCGAAGCTGGCAAGGGAATTAATCGGCGATTATGGGAATGTGTCTCACGCCGGGCAATGGATACGAAGGCATATGATACCGTTTTATAGCTGGCTGGAGGTCAACGCGCCTCGATACGTGAGATTAATGAAAAACCTGAAACACGAGGGCAAAGATGCGGGGAATCTCGGCGGTGTAATGGCATGGAAATTTGGGAAGCTCGCACTAAAGGCCTCATTGTTGTACGGTGCAATCAAGATATGGAATGCGGCGATGTTCCCTGACGAAGAGAAAGAGCTTGGCGAAAGCGGCAGGAAACAGATGCATATCATATTAGGACGCCGGGCGGATGGAAGCATACGGTCTCTAAGGCTGCAGGGAGCGCTATCGGACGCCCTAAGTTGGTTTAATCTTGAGGACTTGCCTGATGATGTAAAAGACGTGGTAAGCGGCAAAGTGCCATTGAGCAAGAAACTTGCTGAGATGTACAAAGGGCCGGTTGAAAAGGTGTTTCAGGGTATGCGTCCGGTGGAAAGGAGTATGGTGGTGGAGCCACTCATGGGCAGGAGCTTCTACCCTGACATATGGAGTCCGAGACCGATTAGGGACAAGCTACAGCATATTCTAAGGACATGGTCGCTGGATAACATTTATGATTGGGCAGCAGGAAAGCCAAAACGTGGCGGGGATGTAACGGGGAAGCTGCTAAACGATTTGGCGGGGCTGCTCACATACACGACCGACGCCGGAGAGTCGGCCTATTACGACACTATAAAGATGACAAGGGATTACCTTGAGAAAATGGGGGAAGAGAAACCGATAGCTC
>NZ_JABXWD010000771.1 GCF_019173545.1 Candidatus Magnetobacterium casense
TATGATTGCACGCTTGGGGTTGCGCCGACATGGGCGGCTGGAACAGGATGGACATTCAACGGGACAACTCAATATCTAATAACAGGACTCGTCGGGCTATATACCTACTCGATGATTGTGCAGTTCTCCGGCGTTACAAATACAGGGATTGTTGCAGGTGCACAGTCAGTAGATGGGCGATTTTGGATCAGACCAAATACTGGGGTTGGAAATGTCACATACGCCTGTGGAGTAAACACCCGCGACACAGCTCCGAATCTAGCCAGCGGTAATCTGGCGTTTGCCAGCTATAACTGTTACCGAAATGGTGTGGCAGATGGGGCAATTGCAGCGGGGGCGACAAGCACAACACACGTGACCTGGATAGGGTGTCGCAATCTAATAAATGTTTACAATCTGGGATACGCAGGGAATATACAGGCATTAGCAATCTACAATACCGCGTTAACTGCTCCCCAGATTTTAGCAGTTTACACCGCGATGGTGGCTTTATAGGAGGGTAACTTATGGCAGGGACAATCTATCAGAGCAACAATCCGCCAAAGAAGGGGGCGGCGTATTCGTACATTATCGGACTGACCTCACAAGCGGATACCGATATCTTGCAGGTCAATCCAACGCTTACCAGCGGTGATGTCACGTTCTCGAAGGACTTCGGCGCATTCACAACCATCGGAACCATGCCAACGGTTATTGGTGCTGGCAAGGCGGTACTATGTGCGCACACGTCCACAGAGATGGATGCAAACGTAGTGGTTGACTTATACAGCGATGTGACGGGCTCCGAATGGCAGGACTTGATGGTGTATATCGAGACGGTAACGGATCAGCAAACCACCATCATATCATCCATTGCCGATGGCACCTGGGATGAGATATTGACATCCGGCACCCACGACGTTGGGTACTCAGCCGGGCAACGAGTAAGATACCTCATACTGACCGGCGCAGCCGCGCAAGCTGGAAGCGCCAACACCATCACGCTGGCATTGACAGAGAGCGCCACAAGCAATATCCTTGCGGGCAACCTCATCACTATCGTATCTGGTACAGGCGCTGGGCAGTCCCGCATGATTACCGATTACGATGGCGCA
>NZ_JABXWD010000772.1 GCF_019173545.1 Candidatus Magnetobacterium casense
CGGGATTTTTAATTCTCGGCAACTCAAAAGTTTTGGAGGTACACTATGAACGCATCTAACAACTTACCGGCAACAATCAACGTAAAGTTCCACGAGGACACACTTATCACCATAGAGCAACATGGCAGCATCTATGTTGCAATGAAACCTATCGTTGAAATTTTAGGGTTGACTTGGCATGGACAATTTCAACGCATCCAAAGAGACGCAGTTCTTTCCAAAGGTATTCGCATAATAGGAATACCTTCCCCTGGCGGCCCCCAGGAAACCACCTTCCTTGAGCTGAAGAAGTTTCACGGGTGGTTGTTCAAGGTATCTGTAAACAAAGTAAAACCTGAAATACGAGCGAAGCTCATCCGTTACCAGGAGGAGTGCTACGAGGTGCTGTACGAGCACTTTAGTCACCAAAGCAAACCTAAAGGCAGGCCAACCTTTGAATCGAAAAAGCAGAAACCCCGTGAGTTTATGGACATCAGGCGGGAAGGCGACTACGCAATAGTGCATTGGACAAACGGTGAGAAGGCCGTGTTTAACGACATAGCATTTATGCTGTTTGCAGAAACCCTTATCCATGGGAAGCGAAGCATTATGGGTCAGATTGCCATGATAGCCCTTGAACGTGCAGGGAAGGTGTTGGTTAAAGAGGTGGTGATATGCGCTTAACCGAAATCCTTACAATAACCCCTGACCTTATCCCCGTGTCGGAGTCCATAGTTGGCGACAAGAAAATTCAGACCGTAAACGCACGGGTACTGCATACGTTTCTGGAAGTTACAACTGATTACCGCCACTGGATAAAACGAAGGATTGAGGAATACAATTTCGTTGAAAATCAAGACTTTGTAGTTTCGGTCAAAAATGACCGAAACCCCTCCGGCGGTAGACCTGAGATTGATCACCACCTGACCTTCGACATGGCGAAGGAGTTGTCAATGGTGGAGCGCAACGACAAGGGCCGACAGGCGAGGCAGTACTTCATCGAGCGTGAACGCCGGTACAAGGAACTCGTCAATTGCGACCTGCCGGCGACCAACGACCCGATCCTTATGCAACTTCAGGCCATCATGGATGTCAGGGTACAACAGGTTAAAC
>NZ_JABXWD010000773.1 GCF_019173545.1 Candidatus Magnetobacterium casense
GATTACACGGTGTCTGGTGGAGACGGAGCGGCCGGCTCAATCACTCTGACCGATGCACTTGCGGTCGGATACGTTATGTGGATCGGGAGTAACCGTGATTTCACACAGGATCAAGACTTCATTCAGGCGCAGAGGTTGACTGCTACGGCCCTTGACGATTCGGTGGACAAACTGTGCCGATTAACTCAGCAGTGTGTCGAACTCGAGGAGCGCATGGGAAGATTCCGGCCCACTTGCCCGGATGAACTAAGGAACAAGGTCATACCCGACTTTCCTGTACTGAAGCTCTTGGGTTCTGATGCGACCGCAACTGAATGGCAGTGGCATGATATCCCTACTGGGGGGACTGGTACTGGTGGAGAATGCTGTGAACTGTGCATCCACAATATTGCCGAATACGATAACGATCTGGTTACGGCGGTTGCTGCCATCGGTGCTGCGCCTGTGGACCTATGGATTTGCACGGCCATCGCTCCGGGAGTTGATGTACATGTACCATCGAACATAAGGTTGGTTATTCCTCCTCAGGGTCGGATAAATCCTGCTGCGGGGATAACTGTTACCATCGACAAGTTGAGCGCAGGCAATTATGAGATATTCGGCGGGGCCGGGAGCATAGTACTTACTGACGGGTGTTGCTCTTATTACCTCATGGAATGGTTCGGGGCAGTTCCGAATGATCAGACTGTTTGCTGTGGAACCGCTGCAACGGCTCTTGTTACTGCTATGACATCGGGGCTCATCTGGGTGGGTAACGGGACATGGTACAATAGTCTGGCAAACTTCGGAACAAAGAGTTTGGTTCATTACTTCGGGTCCGGTATGGGCGCAACGGTAATGAAACAAGCTGATGCTGCCAATATCGGGGTCTTCAAGAGTATCAACTGGGACACGATGGTTGCCGTTACCGATCCCGGCGCCTGGAGTGTGGCTCAGGGGGTGCATTATAGGTTCTCCATTCAAAATCTTAGTGTGGATGGTAACAGAGACAACAACGCTTCAGGGTGCGGCATTCAGGTTTACGGCAAGGGCTACTACATCAACAACGTTAAAATTTACTATTGTCCTGAAGATGGGCTCTATTCCCGGTG
>NZ_JABXWD010000774.1 GCF_019173545.1 Candidatus Magnetobacterium casense
GAGCGACGTTATAAACTCACAGTAGTCGGTCATCTTCAGTTGTGACTCATAGGCCATTATGGCCGCCCGCTTTGTGGCTATCGTTTGTGTAATGTCTATGAGGGCATTTGGTCTTATTGGCACCGTCACCTCGTAGAATACCACCACGATGCCGTAGAGCCTCTGCAATTGCAGAGCAATTGCGGCCGTGGCCCTGTGGTCGGGGTGCAGCTCTATGGGCGAGGGGCTGTAGATGGTGTCAAACACCGAGGCACCATTGGGAGCGACCACGTCCCTGAGCCTCTTGAGGCAGTCATCGAGGCAGTTGGAGACCTCACGGTCGGGATATCTCAGAAACAGGCAGGGCATGGTTGGTTGCAAGTGTGTACCTGATCGGAGTATGGTCAGCGCCTGTTGGGCCTCCGTCTCCCGAAAGAGTGCATACTGGCTGAAGTGTGGGCCTGCGGGGTTGTTGTAGATGACCTGGGCAGAGAGGGGGTTGCCGGGGTCGGCCTTGTCGCCGCTTGTGATAAAGGCAACGTGTACATGTTTGTCTGCTGCCATGAGCGTCCTTAGCGTGCCACCAACGCCCAGCGTTTCGTCATCGGGATGGGGGGCAAGGACGAGGACGTTTGTGCCGGGAGGAGACACGTGGTAAAAGGGCAAGAGGTCGGGTTCGTTTAGTTGTTGTTGTTTCATACACACAGACTCCCTATAAAGTGGTTTTATATCTCTCATTAAGTTCTTATGGGTAGGAGTATAGCACCTTGCTCAATTATTTTGCCAGAGGGGATGTAGCAGGTCCGTGCAAACCTTAAAGAAGAGGTTTATGTTTTTGCTGTAAAGTATTTAATCATCAAGAGGAATTATATTCCCTATGGCAGTCAGATTTCCAACTGATAAATTTTTGTGCACTCTGTATAATAGCAACACCCATCAACGTAAGGCAACCTCTGTACACAGTTATTAACAACTTATTACATAGGAAAAAATTTCCATGTGCAATAAGATGCCTGTCATCATTACAATATGACATCAGATGTATATTATAGCAGATTTCGATTGGGTTAAATACAAGATATGTGGCATTTTTACGGGGTCAAGGGGA
>NZ_JABXWD010000775.1 GCF_019173545.1 Candidatus Magnetobacterium casense
GGGGTACTGCAGCCGTTCGGTTGACGGGAACTCGGAGAGGGGTCTTGGTAGCTGGAGGAACCGCCACGTTGGCTGAGGAGTCCCAGTATAGGGTTGAGTCCCTTGTGGCTGAGGCGACGAAGGCGGTGGTGTTTGATGTCCCACACCCGGATAGTACCTATGAGATTGGTCTTGAGTTGGGGGGTGCTACAGCTAGTGAAGAGGTGCCGTGGGTTACTCTCAAGACAGCGGCGGGGTTCACCATTAATTTTTCAGCTCCGCAGACGTTAGATGTTTGCTGGACTGCGCGCCGGAGTGTGTTGAACTAGGAGTGCCATGAGTACCTTTTGGGAAGATATGAACCAAGCTTTTGCGGTGGAGTCCGCCATTGACCACCACCTTCAAGAGCGCACGATTCAGGGTTCCTACACGACCTCTATGCGGGATCTAACGGATACTGCAAGGGTGTCCAGGGCATTGCCTTTGCCCCAACCGGCTGGAACCCGGGTTCGGTTCACAGCTAACATTGGTTCGGTGTTGTCTTACGATGACATCCCCGAACATAACGGGGAGGGGACTATTATTACGGTACGTACCGGGGCTGGGGATACAACGCACCTTGATGGTCGGGTGTTTGTCCTTTGGGACGACGGGAAGTTCCGGTCGATCCTAGCTGAGCATCTTCGTCCGGCGCTATCAAAGAAGTTTGCCAAGGGATTGCGGATTGTGGTTTCTGATCTTGGGGATCTCTCTCAGTTCTTTTCTAAGTCCACGTCGGGGCGGCAGGATGAGTTGATTCACAAGTCTACTGAGGACTTGCGGGCACTCAAGAAAGATGGGGATCAGTACATCGTCGAGCGGTTGTTTACAGATACGGGGAAGCCTCTGAAGGTGTGAAGTGGGGGCTATCGCTCGGGTTGCTGACCGTTACCTGGTTCGGATGGCTGTTCGCCAGGTGACCGCTGGGCGGTCATTCCAGCGCAGAAGGGCTTCCTTTGTGGGTCTAACCCCTGAAGTGCTCCAGGCATTTGCGGAGGGGTTCTACTTACCCCAACATGGGGGTAAGGTGGCTTTCGGGGGATTGGTTCGGAAGCTCAAGCAACT
>NZ_JABXWD010000776.1 GCF_019173545.1 Candidatus Magnetobacterium casense
AGGATAACTTATGACCGCGGGAAAGTAGAACTGTATAAGGCACACGAGGCTGGAAAGGTCAAAGCCCGCAGGATTGGAAATAAGACATACTATAGGTTTGAATGATGGACTACCGACTCTATATCGTTTACTGGCTGCGCAGGATCAGGTGCTTGCTTGGCTGTCACAAATGGTCAGATTGGCTAAGCGTTGGGATGCACGGTGAAAAAACGATATGGATGAAGAAATGCACTTGGTGCGGAAAGAAGGAAACATGGGAGACGTAATTTCTACGGGATACCCGTCAACTTATGCTACTACAGTCAGTTTTGCATACTCGCCCCCTCAACGTGTCCCCGGGATAGACTGCTCAGTCTGGCAGGATGACAATAGCACGCCTCAGAAGATGGACTTTGGCAAAGCGGTTGCTGCAGGCGCGCGGTTCGTGTTCATCAAAGCATCGCAGGGCACATGGCTTGACGAGGACTTCACGTACAACTGGAAAGCCGCCAAAGAGGCGGGGTTGTATCGAGGCGCGTATCACTATCTGGACTGGAGCGCATTGGGCAAGGTTCAGGCGGATTTCTTCTGTGGGGTGCTACGGAATGACCCCGGTGAGCTTGCGCCGGTAGTGGATTACGAATGCCGTAAAAACGTGACGAAAGATGCGATATTGTGGTTGAATACCTTTTTGGCTGTGTTACGGGGCGAACGCGGCGAAGTGATGATTTACACCTCGCCGGACTATTGGAAAAACTATGGTTCAACTAACGAGTATTATGCTCTGTTCCCCCTGTGGATTGCTAACCACGATGCCATTAAGCCCATCGTACCGAAGCCCTGGACGGACTGGACGTTCTGGCAATGGACAGATAAAGGTGATGGGCGCAAGTACGGAGCCGAATCAGCCGGTCTCGATATGAACTGGTACAACGGGGACTGGAGCGACTTCACCAAGATTCTATTGGGATTAGTCCACCCACCAGACATCACCATCCCAGAGGATGAGTATGACCGCGGCTGGAACGATTGCGTTGCAGAGGCAACGGAAAGGATAGAAGGGTTGTATCGATGACATCTATAACCTTTTCTCCAGATGAGCT
>NZ_JABXWD010000777.1 GCF_019173545.1 Candidatus Magnetobacterium casense
GCCCTCATAATCGGGGCGTTTGGTCTGTCGGGCAAGGTTGGTGCCGAGTTTGATCCTTAACTGCCTTTCCACCGAACCGTTGGGGGTGTTGTCGAAAATAGTGACCTTCGCCTGTGGTGTCTTTGAGGATTTAGGCCAATAGCCCACGGCATCAAGACGTACCAACGTCTGGTTATGATCCTGTGTGCCACTGGCATCCACCACCTCAATCTGTTTGACCAGGCGCAAGTTATAAGCACGGATTGGGTCAAGCTGATAGACCAGGTTGTAAGGATTGACGTGCGTAGCGGAGTAACGCAGGCAAAAAAGCGGATTAAGGTTACGGATTGCCTTTTGTGACTTATCAGTATTGTCCACGCTTTGGGGTTCGTCTATAATCAGGATAGGATTTGTTGCTTGTACATATTCGATGGGGCGGCGTCCGGACATTTTATCGTGTTCTTGATGAATTACGTTGAGTTTCTTCTTTTGCTCGTCGTTGAGAACTGTGTAATCGACATCCTCTCCGGCGTCTTTCTGGAACGCCTGGATATTGATAACCATAATCTGCACCTGGTTATTCACCGCAAATTGTCGTACAAGGCTAAGGTCTTTGGACTGATAAACGAAATAGTCAAAGGCGACATTGTCATATAGTCCCTTGAAGTGGTCCCTCATGCTTTTGATGGAGCTGGTCACACCCTCACGAATTGCCACCGAAGGCACCACAATAATGAACTTCCTGAAGCCGTAAAGACTGTTGAGTTCAAAGATTGTGCGCAGATAGACATAGGTTTTGCCGGTGCCTGTCTCCATTTCTATCGAAAAGTTAGGGAAGGCATATGTTTCAGATTCAATCAGCGAACGAGACGGGGCAACATTGTTGCGTTTTTGCACGGTGTACAGGTTGGCAAGGAGCTGTTGCGGGGAGAGTGTCATGGTATTGCCGATACCAAGTTCGTTGAACATGTCCGGTCTGCCGAGGTCTGTCTGAAAACCGCTGTCCTGTTGCGTCAGACCCTCAAACAGGTCGGTCACGCTCTTTATTGCCTCAAGCTGGTAATCAAGACCACTGTCGAATTTAATCTTCATTTTTGACCTAC
>NZ_JABXWD010000778.1 GCF_019173545.1 Candidatus Magnetobacterium casense
CGGCAAAGGGGCGCTCACTCCTCTATGATTTGTCCTCTGAGGCCGTCGCTGGTATAGACGCAGATGGTGTCCATATCTCCGGTTTCGGGGTAGTATATGCAGCGGTAGGAGGCCACTTTGCCGTAGTTGTTCATTATCTGGGTCCAGCCTTGCACGTAGAAGCTGCACTCGTCGTTGAAGCATACGTATAGATACGGCGTACACCAGCCCAGGCCGTCGCTGAGGTTAAAGCGTGGTGTTTCCGTTTTTTTCATCTTTTGTCCACAGTATGGGCAATTGGGTGCTTCCGTTAATTTCATCTATATTCTCCTTTGTTTATCACTGTTCGTAAATAATCTCACTTGTAATTTATGAGCGGTCTTCCCTGGGCGTCTTTATTTATGGTCCCCGCGAGGATGAGAATCCCCTCGGCCAACCCCCAGATGACACCTAAGCCGGTGGAAAACGTAAGCAGCAACTGGGCGATTCCAATGCCCGTATAGCCAAGGTAGAAGCGATGTATCCCCAGGCTGCCAAGGAATACGCCAAGTATACCGGCAATGGTCTTGTTCTTGTAAGTGTACTCTTCGGATAGATTGGTCTCTGCCACTACGATCTCCACGTCTTTACTGAGCGGTCTGCCCTGTGCATCCTTGTCAATTTTACCCGACAGGATGAGAAAGCCCTCAAACATACCCCACAAGGCGCCAAGTCCGCAGGTCAGAAAGGTGACAATCACCTGTATAACCCCGATGGTCGTGTAGCCAAGGTAAAAGCGATGCACCCCAAAGGCGCCGAGAAAGACGCCATACATGGCGGCAGTGGCAAGGTTTTTTTGGCCGGCGGCAGGCGTGTCATCCACTGCCCCGGATTCCGTCGGTAGTGGCTCTGCGTATTTGACCAGGGGGTTACCGCGTGCGTCCTTGTCGAAGAATCCACCACCCCACAGGATGATCCAGCCTTCAATAATCCCCCACAGCGCCCCCACTCCACAGGTCAGCAGCGTCACAAGTATCTGGGCTATACCTATGCCCGTATAGCCGAGGTAGAAGCGATGCACCCCCAGGGCGCCAAGCGTGACGCCATAGATACCGGCAACCGTC
>NZ_JABXWD010000779.1 GCF_019173545.1 Candidatus Magnetobacterium casense
CCTCCGACGAAGCCTTGAGGCGCGCCCTGCCCAAGGGTGCAAGCATAATTAAGTTCCCTGATGATAGGACGATACGTTGGTTAGAGCGAGACATCGTTGGTTTTGCTTTCATGGATGGCAAGTTCGCAGCTTATATCTTTGACGATATGGCGAATGTCCGCATCGCGAACAGTACGCGCGGGGAGAGCGTGATCTTGGGAGAGGATGGAGACGGTAATTGGGTGTACGTTGACAATACGGGCGAACTCAAAAAACTCCCCGTGGATATTGAATTCGAGCCACCCGTGCTTGGACCGAACGTTATTGGCAACCTGGACAACAACGGCACAAAGATATTCCCTGGTGAGCAGGTGTACGAGGAAGGATATCGCAAGTTCATTCGTCCGTTGATGAAGGGTATGCGCGACGAGGCTTTGAAAGCCGAAACCATGCCGTTGCAGTTAGCCGATGCCAAGAAGTTGACACCCGCAGAAGCCAGAGAGCTGCAAGCCTGGGGCAAGCAGGTGGCAAATGACTTTGGACGAACAAAACTACAGGCTTTGCATGTAGGCGAAGGACAGGCCGATATGGCTCTGCTTAACTACAACCGCCGCACAAGGTTTGACAATGCTATTGCCATCGGATTACCCTATGTATTCTGGACAATGCACACCGCTCATAATTGGGCAATCGCAGCTCTGGACAGACCGGCGCTTCTGGCGCATTATGCTCGCTGGCTACAGTTTATCTCCTCGAACGAGGATGAAGAAACCTACTTGCCGAGCCGCGTAAAGGGTAAGTTTATGATCCCTGCTTATGGATTGAGCAAGGAGTTGGGTAACAGCATCTTCTACGATCCGTTGATGGACTTCTTTCCTGTGCACCAGTGGGTTAACTCTGCCACTTATCTTGACCGCAAGTACAGCGAGGTTGAAAGAACAGCGATTGAGATACTCAGGCAGAGGGTATATGACAAAGAAACTACCGCCGAGGATGCGCTGGCGGCTATTCAAGCACACGAGAGCGGAGCAACCAACGACTTGTGGGATTATGCCGTTAGGCTGGCTTCACAAGAGAGAGAAGCTACTCCGATTGATATGAT
>NZ_JABXWD010000078.1 GCF_019173545.1 Candidatus Magnetobacterium casense
GTATCCTCTTAAAAAAACGTGGTAAAATTATTTTTACGGTTTAAAGACATGGATTCCTGCTTTCGCAGGAATGACAGTTACAGGCGTTTTCCAAGTGTGTCATTGTCTGGCTTGACCAGTAATCCAGGATGCGTAAAAGCATAGTTACCATTAAATATAAAGAGGATACGAGTGATCGACATTTTTTCTTGCTGTAAAAAATCCTGTGATGATATCCAGAAGTAAGGAAGTAAGGAAGAAAGAAAGGGGCTATGGCTTATTGACGCTCCAGGGGGTGGGCCACGATTTTGCCGCAGCGGGGGGTTGGCAAGGGGTTAGCAACCCCCCGCTCAGTGCCCCTGGCTGAAAGTCGCACCCGCCCCAGGCATAAAAGTCGCACCTGGCCCCTTCAGAATCCTCTGCAAGGGGAGGGGCGAGCCGCAATCTTGTCGCAGCAGGGGGATTGGCAAGGGGTCAGTGCCCCCCGGCTCAGTCCCCCTGGCTGAAAGTCGCACCTGCCCCGGGCACGAAGAAGTCCCCCTTGACCCCATAAATATCAAAAAAAAAATCCTTCCAACTTACAAAATTGTCGTCCGGGTGACATATTTTTCCATCTGCCATGCATTATACTATTGTTTATAGAGGTAATCCTTTGGATTACGGAGGACATGCTTTTTAGGCATGAGAATAAATATCGTTGTGTGCGAAACGGAGGTAGTTTGTCAATGGGTAAGAATGCTTTGAGGGTGTTGGTGATTTCGGCGTTATTGGTTCTCACAGGCGTAGCGTATGCAACTACGGAGACGTATGATTTTGTGACGAGCTGGGGTACCTTGGGTACGGCAGATGGTCAATTTTATTTGCCGTATTCAGTTGCGGCAGATGATGTGGGTAATATATATGTAGCCGACTCGGGGAATAACCGCATACAGAAGTTTGCTAACAACGGCACGTTTTTAACGAAGTGGGGTAGTAAGGGCACCAACAATGGCCAGTTCAACGCCCCCTATGCAATTGCGTCAGACTTTTCCGGTAACGTCTATGTCACTGACAGTAGCAATAACCGCATACAGAAGTTTAGCAGCAGTGGAGCCTATATAAAGCAATGGGGTAGTAAGGGAACCGGCAATGGTCAGTTTGATCTCCCTACGGGCATTGCGGTTGATGCATCAGGCAATGTCTACGTTGCCGAGTTTGGTAATGCCCGCGTACAGAAGTTTAACTCCAATGGCGTTTTTTTGGCGAAATGGTCCGTTCTGGCGCAAGGAACCGCCGGTTCGGGGGTCTTTCCCAAGGGAATAGCGGTAGATCCTGCCGGAAACGTATATGTCTCCGATTGGAATCTTAGTCAAGTTCTGGTTTATGACTCATACGGTACGTTTAAGGATAGGTGGGGCTCTTATGGTGCCATGGGTGGTCAATTTTATGGGGTGGCCGGCTTAACAACAGACACACATGGAAAAATCTTTGCTGCAGAAAGTGGCAATAACAGAGTTCAGAAGCTGAGTGCAGTTGGCACTTCCCTGGCCACAATCGGCAATCCCTCCGGGACCGCTAGTTTAAGTGGACCCCAGGGGGTAGCGACGGACAAATGGGGCAATGTCTATGTTACCGATACCGGCAATAATCGCATTGCAAAGTTTACCCAGCCAACCAGTCCTTCAACCTATACCATCACGGGTGTTGTAAACGGCGGATATGGGACGATTACCTGTACATCGCCCATTAATGCAGGCGGAGTATCAACGTGTGTGATTGTCCCTGGCGGCAACTATTCATTGTCAAACCTAACGGACAATGCCTCTGATGTTACCACGCAGGTAATAAACAACGTCTATACGATAAGTAACGTTCAGACCGCCCATACGGTTACGGCAACATTTGGTCTGTCCTGTGTGGGTAATTTCACGATTGTTCCTACGAGTGCGCAGTTTAACCAGGCATCGGTCAGTGACAGCGTAAGCGTAATGGGGCCAAGTGGTTGCATGTGGAAGGCCGTCAGCAACGACGGATGGATAACGGTTACCTCCGGCACCCCCGGCGATGGCAATGGAACGGTGGGCTACTCCGTTTCGCAAAACACGACCACCAGCACCCGCACTGGCACCATTACCATAGCGGGGCAAACCTTTAAGGTCACACAGATTGGACAGACAACAACATATCATCTTACGGTGACAAAGACCGGTACGGGGGACTGCTCTATCACGGATTCACAGGGGCCGCTTACCTGGAACGGCAACGTCGGAGAGGCCGATTATCCGCTCAACACGCTGGTTACCCTTATCGCCGCACCCGGTATACTTTCGTCTTTTGTGGCGTGGACAAACTGTGACTCATCCAGTTCAACCCAATGCAACGTAACAATGACAACCACCAAGAGCGTTACGGTGCAGTGCGATAAGATACGTTCGGTAACATACGACTTTAACGGCGATAAAAAGAGCGACCTGCTCTTTACCAATGTTTGGACAAACGATGTGGTCATATGGCTTGTCAATGGTCTGACTCATAGCTCCCATTATGCGGCACAGGCGGTGCCGTCGCAATGGGATATTATGGGGGTGGGTGATTTCGATTACGATGGCAAGGCCGATATCCTGTGGCAACATACCGGCACTGGTGCCCTTAGTCTCTGGTTCATGTATGGTAATAATATATCGTCCAAGGCCTCCGTCTCTACCGGCACCGCAGGGCGATGGCAAATCAAAGGTACAGGGGACCTTAACGGCGATGGCAAAACGGACATCTTGTGGCAAAGTATCAGTAACGGGGATGTTGTCATGTGGCTGATGGATGGTAAGACGATCTCCAGCGTTGGTTTGGTGAGTGCTGCGCTGCCATCGCAGTGGCAGATCAAGACAGTGGCCGATTTCAATGGCGACGGCAAGGACGATGTCTTACTGGTAAATAACTCCGGTGATGCCGTCATATGGTTTATGGATGGCATGCGGATAGTCTCCAGTGATTACGTTATTTACGGGCTTCTTATGGCTAATCAGAACGGCTGGAGTATACTGAAGACCGGGGACTTCAACGGTGATGGCAAGGCCGATATCCTGCTACAGCACAACAGCACCGGCACTATCTTTATGTGGCTGATGGATGGCGCAAAGATAACACTGGACAGCAACATTGTCGTCTTCGGGCTGCCTGCCAAGTGGATGTTCAGGGCCGTGGGCGACTACAACGGCGATGGTAAGGACGACGTGGTCTGGCAGCACGTTGAAACCAATGAGGTCGTTGTATGGTTTATGGATGGCGTCTCCATTGCATCGCGTGGTGTACTGTCAAATGCGCTGTCAGGCAATTGGTACTTTCAGTAGGGTCAGAGCAAGGTCAGGGGAGGGGACATGGACACTCCCTCCCCTGTATTTTTAAGTCTGTCACTCGAAAGAGAAGTCTACAAATACGTCCCTGACGTCTATCTCCAGCCCTTCAATGACCTTGGATTTGACCATTCCCTCTCCCTCCGCGGCTGAAAAGAGCTTGAATCTATCCTCAAGGGGAGGGGTGAGGCACGATTTTTTAGCACCGCCCAGGCTACAAGAAGTCCCCTTGCCCCATTATTTCACACTCAATTATTCAGTATACCTTAAATCGTGGTTCAGATATCTTTAATTGCAGAGATTGTAATATGACATTGTCAAGTTAAAGGCACAACTCATTTGCAGGGTCTCAGTGGTAGCGGCAACACCCTATGGAATGTCTTCAAGTGGCCATCTCTTTGCTAGTTCCAGGGTCTCCAGTATATAATCCATACGGGTATTGACTTGTCGCAACCTCCGTGACATAAATATTCCAATTCCCTTGTAAAAGCGTCTGCCGAAATCAGGTTCGTCATACATTTTGTTATCAAGGGCTTCCCTTGAGATGTTAAGTAGCACAACATTTTCCAGGGCAATGACAGTGGCCGCCGTAGGCTTGTCCTCCAGATAAGACATCTCTCCCAGTATTTCCCCGGCACCTACCGTGTTTAACAGCCGTGGGGCGTTGACGGATATATATACGCCCAGGGTGCCCTCTAAGACCATGTAAATTGAACCTATGTACTCTCCTTCGCTTATAACCACAGCGCCAGGCTCTACACGTTCCTCAACCCCTACTGACAGCAACCACTGTATGTCATCGTCAGAGAGTTCTTCAAGCAATGTCGTAAGTTTAGTCATAACTCATCTCCTTGTATCAGACATAGAACTTTTAGTTTTTTCAATCACGTTAATCTCCAAACGTGCTTCTGAATACTTCATCAATGGTGGTCATTCCCTGTTTGACCCTGTATAAGCCGCTCTGCCTGAGTGTGCGCATACCCAATCTGACAGCCTCTCGCTTTATAGACTCGGCAGTGCCGCCGTTGAGAATAACCTCTTTCAGATCAGCGCGCATTGGCATTACCTCGTGCATAGCCAATCTGCCCTTGTAGCCGGTATTATTGCAAGAGTCGCATCCTTTACCTACGTAGCACTTGAAACCGGCAATTTCCTCGGGGGCAACTCCTGCCTTTAAAAGCACCTGTTCCGATACTTTTTGTTCAATCTTCTCACAGTCCTTGCATATCCTCCTTGCCAACCTCTGGGCTATTACCAGGATAACCGAAGAGGATACCAGAAACGGTTCGATCCCTATGTTTAAGAGTCTCGTGATCGTGGCCGGGGCATCGTTGGTGTGCAGGGTGCTCAGGACAAGGTGACCCGTCAAGGCGGCCTTTACACCTATTTCAGCTGTTTCCTGGTCTCTGATCTCACCAACCAGAATGATATCGGGGTCCTGTCGTAAAAACGACCTCAACGCCGCGGCAAACGTCAGACCCACCTCCGGTTTGACCTGTACCTGATTGATCCCTGCCAGGTTGTATTCCACGGGGTCCTCTGCCGTCATGATATTAACGCCCGGCTTATTCAGGTGTGAAAGGCCCGAATACAGGGTCGTCGTCTTACCGCTACCAGTAGGACCGGTAACCAGCACCATACCGTAGGGCTTCTCTATGGCCTCGACAAAGTCGTTGAGCTGTGTTTCGTCAAATCCCAGGATACTTAAATCCAAGTTCAGATTTGACTTGTCAAGGATTCTCATAACCACCTTTTCGCCAAACTGCAACGGCAGGGTCGAAACCCGGAAGTCTATCTCACTGTTTTCACCAAACTTGATCTTGATCCTGCCATCCTGGGGGATACGCCGCTCGGATATATCCAGACGGGACATTATCTTAATTCGTGACACCAGGGGATTCTTTATATGTTCAGGAAAAGGCGGAAACGCCTGCTTTAACACACCGTCTATCCGATACCTTACGTGAATCTCCTTCTCTCGTGGCTCTATGTGAATATCGCTGGCTCTGTCATTTATGGCATTCATCAGGATTGCATTTACCAGTTGGATTATAGGGGCTGCCCCGGCATCCGCCAATGATATCTTCTCCTCTTTTTGTTCAACAACGGCAACATTGGATGTCGTCTTTTTGATGATCTTATCAATCTCCGACATATCCAACGAGGTCTTCTCCGTTGATTTTGCCGGCGTTGCGGTTGCGGCTGCCTTCAGTTGCTCCGTCTTGGGATAATACGCCTCTATTGCCTTCATGATGGCAGACTCCGTAGCCACATGCACTGCCACCTTCATCCTTGTTATAAACTTAATGTCCTCTATGGCGGGATTGTTGGTGGGATCGGCAATGGCAATCCGCAAGGCATCCCCCTCCATTGTAATGGGGATCAGGATGTTTCGCTTTGCACGCTCAAATGGTATCTTTTTTACCAGTTCGGTGTCTATCTGGTATTGAGACATGTCGATCAAGGGGATTTTATACTGCTTGCTGAAAAAGGTTGCAAGGGCATCTTCCTTGACAAACCCCATCTTTACAAGCACGGAACCCAACCTCTTACCCTCCTTCTTTGATACCTCAAAGGCCTCCTTTACTTGCTTTTCTTCTACCAGCCCGCTTCGTACCAATAATTCACCAAGGACTGATACAGAACCTGTTGCCATACTCTCTCCTTTTTGTTACAAAGTGTTGTTAACCCATAAATAATCTCTAAGTCACCACCAATACCCTGCCCCCTGACTCTTTAAAGAAGTCCTGAGGGCATATCGATAAAGTACCGTTATTCTCTAAAACGCCCCTTTCTTTTCTTTCGGTCAAATGCTTTTGCCTTGGGCATAGAAGAGGTGTGTTCTTAAGAGGTCAGGATTTTCAGCGCCCTTAACCTGCTTGGATGCTTGAGCTTGCGCAGGGCCTTTGCCTCGATCTGCCTGACACGCTCCCGTGTAATGGAGAGATGACGGCCAACCTCTTCCAGGGTGTGGTCTCTGTCAACGCCTATGCCAAATCTCATCCTGATGACCTTTTCCTCTTTGGCCGACAGGGTCCTGAGTACCTTCTGGACGTACTCGGAGGCCTCGCTCTTTTCGGCATCCGTAAACGGCGAAGGGCTGTTCTTGTCGCCGATAAAGTCTTCCAGTTCCGTGTCCTCATCCCCCACGGGGGTTTGCAGTGCAATGGGGTCCTGTATGGCCCTAAAGACCTCCTCCACCTTCCGTACCGCAACATCAAGGCGTTGGGCTATCTCCTCATTGGTAGGCTCCCTGCCCAGTTGCTGGGTGATTTCACGGGAAACCTTCGTCACTCGATTGTAGAACTCCATCATATGCACGGGCACCCGTATGGTCTTTGTCTGGTCTATGAGGGCGCGGGTTATGGCCTGCCTGATCCACCACGTGGCATAGGTGCTGAACTTGAAACCCTTTTCGTACTTGAACTTATCCACCGCCTTCATCAGACCGATATTGCCCTCCTGGATGAGATCAAGAAGCGGCAGACCTCGACCTACATAGTTCTTTGCAATGTTGACTACAAGACGGAGGTTTCTCGTTATCAGCTCATCCTTTGCCTTTACAACCAGCTCTTTTGCCTTTGCCACTCGCTCCCAGTGCTTCTTGAGGTCTTCAACCTTGATGCCTAACTCAGACTCTATGTTCTTGTGCTCAGATATCGCATCTCGTAACATGTTGCCCGTGTTCTTTGTGGCCGTTGAGGCAAACTGCTTGAGGTTTATAATGCGTTTAACATCCCTTATCGTCCCATACTTGGCAATCTTCGTATCTATGCTCCTAACGGTATCGATCAACTCCTCAATGCGTTCCAAGGTTAGCTTTAACGCCTCCTCAACCTTTTCCTCCTCAACCAGGGTGTCATCGCTGAGGTCAAGACCGGCCAGTAATCTCTTAAAAAGCGGTAAAGATATCACGATATCCTTTATTATTTCCCTGCCGTCCTCGAGGGTCTTTGCAAGCTCCGTCTCCTCGTCCTTGCTCAGGATAGAGATATCTCCCATCGAATGGAAGTAGGCTTGAACGAGGTCTTCCGTCTTTTCATAACCTTCAACATCCTCCTCGGTCTCAAGTATGGCAGCAGCCCTCTCTTGATCAACTACCTTGACGCCCATGTCCTGCAGGAGGTCCATCAGGTCTTCTATCTCATCAGGTGAAAAGAACTCCGAGGGCAAGGCGTCATTAATCTCATCATAGGTAAGCGTGCCTCGTTTCTTGCCTATATTGATTATCTCTTCAAAAATATCCCTTTCTTTCATCTTTTGTCTCCCGTATCTCCCAACTTACTTAACATTCATCTACACCAACGCACAAAAAATATCTCCTGTCTTTATTATAATAAGCACAACTTATCATGATAGCATTGGCAACAAATTTTTTGCAAGTCTTTTTTCCGGCGGGCAGCGGTTCTCACTAAAAATACCTGTAAGCTAAAGAAGGGGTCAAGGGGGCTGGCCCCCTTGCAGGGGGGTCTGAGGGGGGGCAGCGCCGCCCCCTTCTTTTTTTTTCCTGGCTTGAAATTCATCAAGGAACTGTTGTAATATTAAATTAAGCAGAGTTATCTTTTATCATAATTAAAATAAGGAGTGTCAGCTATGGTAGTTGGTAAGCCGTTATTTACCGAAGAGCAGATAAGGGTCAGGGTACACGAGCTGGGCAAGGCAATAAATGCCGATTACAAGGGTAAGAGCTTTTTGGCCGTAGGGATACTCAAGGGAGCCTGCGTGTTTTTTGCTGACCTAATACGACAGTTGAATGGTCCTCTGGCAATGGACTTTATAATCGCTTCCAGCTACGTAGACACGCAGACAACCGGCAATGTGTTTGTTCACTACGATATCCGTCAGCCCATAGAGGGCAAGGACATCCTCCTGGTGGAGGACATTATAGACACCGGTATCACGCTGCATTACCTCAGAGATATGTTGTTGCAGAGGGGGCCTGCATCGCTTAAGATATGTGCATTTCTTGATAAGAAGTCACGCAGGACCGTGGATGTTGCCGTTGATTACGTGGGCTTTGAGATACCCGATGAGTTTGTCATAGGCTACGGCGTAGACTATAACGACCAGTTCAGAAACCTTCCCTACATATCTACGCTAAAGAAGGCGACCTGAAAGAAAATCTGAACATATACAAATCTAAAAATACACATAGAGAGGCAACATGTACGAGCTAATGATCGAGGCGACCTTTTCAGCCGCTCATCAGTTGAGGGGTTACAAGGGCAAGTGTGAGAACCTGCACGGGCACAACTTTAAGGTACAGGTACATGTGCAGGCCGATGACCTTAACGATATAGATATAGCGATGGATTTCCATGATATCAAGCGATACGCAAAGGAGGTTGTCGAGCAACTGGACCACGCATACCTCAATGACGTCTTCCCGTTTACGGAGATAAACCCGTCTTCTGAAAACATTGCCAAGTGGATTTACGATTCGCTCAAGAAGAAACTGCCCGGGGACGACGTGCGACTTGCCGCAGTGACGGTGTGGGAGTCTGAGACGGCATCGGCTACTTATTATGAAGACTGAGATTGCAGATAAGATAATCGGGTATATATCGTCGTTAAATGGCCTCAGAGGGGAGGTGTTTTGCGTCAGTTCGCGCAGCATCAATGCCGAGGCAAAGGATGGCCAGGTGGAGGCATTGCAGCGTGCGGATGTGGCAGGATTTTCGGTGCGCGTACTCAACGGCCTCAGACAGGGCTTGTGTTACTCAAACGACTTCCACATGTGGAGGGAGGTCACAGACAAGGCTCTTGAGATTTCAAAGTGGACAGAGCCGGACCCCTTTACGGACTATCCCCCAGGAGGTGCCTCATACCAACAGGTGGATATCTATGACCAAGACGTGGCAGGGGCCAGTGAGGCATACATCATAGAGACGGCAATGGAAGTGGAACGGGCGGCAATGGCCTTTGACCCGCGCATCAGGAAGGTCAGAAAGGCGATGGCCGGCTTTTCGGTCAACGAGGTGTTGATTGCCAACACCCAGGGGTTGTGGGGCAGTTACACGGGTACCTCATTTAGTGCCTCGGCAACCGTCCTGGCCGAAGGAGAGGGGCAGAGTCAGATGGGTTGGGGGTTTGAAGTGGACAGGTACCTCCGTGCCGTATCAGCTCAACGCATTGGTACCAGTGCCGCTGACAGGGCGGTCAAGCTACTTGGGGCAAGGGGCATTGCCGCTGTGAAATCATCCGTCATACTGGAGAGCTCCATCGCTGCGGAGTTCCTGGAGATCATTGCCTCGTCGCTGTCTTCGGACAACGTGCAGAAGGGCAAGTCCCTGCTTGCATCAAAGGTGGGGCAGCAGATCGCCTCAAACGCCATCCACATCGTTGACAACGCCCTGTTGCCGGGCAAAACGGGCACCAGGCCCTTCGATGCCGAGGGCGTCCCCTCTCAACGTAACGACCTCGTAAGCAACGGCATACTCAACGGCTTTTTGTACAATACGTATACCGCAAAAAAATCAAACACCAATTCCACGGGCAATGCCGCCAAGGGTGGGATATCGGGGCTGCCGTCAGTGGGTATCTCCAATCTCTGTATAGAACCTGCCTCAACGGCGTCCGTATACCCCACAGACAGGCTCATCGAACTCATGGGCAAGGGGCTGCTTATCACCGACGTGATGGGCGTGCATACGGCCAACCGCATCTCCGGCGACTTCTCAATTGGCGCAAGCGGCCTGTGGATAGAAAACGGCCGCATCTCACACCCCATCAAGGAAGCCGTTATCTCGGGCAACCTCATCACACTGCTCAAAAACATCGAGGCCCTCGGCGACGACCTCTGCTTCTATGGCAACATCGGTGCCCCGGCGCTACTCGTAAAAGACGTAGACATCAGCGGGTAAAAAGAAAAAGCAAAGAAAGGGGCGGCTCCGCTTCTTTGCCGCTCCAGGTCGCACCTGGCCCCTTCAGAACCCCCTGCAAGGGGTCACGGACCCCTTGACCCCGTAATTACGCCTGCCTGACCTCAGTTACGCCCAAAAAGGTATGTAACTTATGTACTTTCTTGACTTACCGTTGGGGTCTTCTTCCTTGATTAGCTTCTCGGCGACGGTGTCCTTTATGATCCTCGATGCACTTGCTGAGTTGTGAGACGCTATTTTAAATCTCTCACGCAGGGTCTGATTAGTCATCTTTTCATTTGTGACATGCTTAAGGCAGCAATGCTGATAACACGCCCTGACCTTATCCTTCTTGTCCATTGCAGTGAAAGACTTATGGGCATACATAATAACCTTTGTATGTCTCTCTTGTATAAAAAAAGCAGGTGCAGGGAGTTGATATGCCTCACAACTCGTTATTACCTTGTCAATACCGCTTCCTTTTTCCTCACAAATTCCAAGCCTGCGCATAACACCTGCCAACTCATCGTTCCTTGACTTGTAGTCATCTATAAATCTCTCTGGGCTGATCATGGGGAGACCTGGGTTAGAGAACTCTATTCTGTCGGAATATATCTCAACAAACGGTGTCCCCTTTTTCCTGAAATCCTGGTGAATAATGGCATTAGCCACCAGCTCCCGAATGGCCTCTACCGGATACATCCTTACCGTCTCTCGCACTGCTTTATATATCTCTTCATTTTGCGGCAGTTGATCGTTGATATAATCCACCACCTTTTCAAATACCACTGCGTAACCTCTTATTTCGGGGTGATCCTTGAGGGTCTTTAGCTTGCCCTTGCCCTCATATACAATCACCCTCAGGGACTCCCTGGGGAGGTTGGGAAACTCATTGAGGTTCCTGGCAAAAAGGATAGCGCCAAGATTAGTGATAGCAAAATGTCTCTCAGTGTCTTTGGTCTTTGCGATGAATCTTTCTTTTATAAACCGTTCAATAACTGCCTTCCTTGTGCTGGGATAAGGTAACCGCATCAGCTCAAAGTAACGGTGGGTATCTAAGAAATTGTCCACTGCAGCGGCATCTAAGCCGTATAAGGCTATTTCTCTTTCAAATGGCTTCTCTGGCGCCTTGTTCCATATTTTACGTGCTATTTCGGGGAACTCGCGTAGTTTCCTGTTTGTGCTGCCTATCCTGATATAGGCCTCGTGCATAAACTCAACAGGCTGGTTGAATGTTGCGGGTATTTTAAAGATGGCAATGTGTTTGCCGTCGTAGTCAAATTCATAGATGCTTATATCTAAGCGAGGATTAAGTCGCTGGAGTAACCAATGCACCAGTTCATCTTTCTTTACCTTATGTGTATTTGGTTTGAAAGTGGTACCTTCTATGAGATGGCCGGTGTCGTTAATGCCAAACACCATGTAGCCGAAAGGTTGCTCATTTACACATGCCCTATTGGAAAGGGCAGAGAGCGTTTCCCCGATCTCTTCCGGTGAGTGGAAGTTGAGCTTGAACTCCAGCCACTCACATTCCCCGCCTTCACCTATTAAGCTTTCCAATAGTAATGTCAGTTCAGTGTCTTTCATATGCCTGCCGTCAAATAGCCATCAAATAAGAATACCATTTGATATCAATATGTTACAACAAATTGTTCCGTTTTTTCAAGTTACCCATCAAATAAGAATCGTATCCTCTTAAAAAAGCATGGTAGTAAGTAAGGGAGCATAAACATGTATAACATCACCAACCTTATGGGGTCAAGGGGACTGGTCCCCTTGCGGGGGGTTCTGAAGGGGGGCGGAGCCCATAGGTGTTAAGCTAAGAATGCAATCCTGCCAATAAAGCCATTCTTTGTGGAGAAT
>NZ_JABXWD010000780.1 GCF_019173545.1 Candidatus Magnetobacterium casense
ATCACCGTGGCGTTGGCGGTGACATTATCTGTCAAAAGGGTGCTGACTATCCCCCCACCGCCCTGCATGATGGCCGCCAGGAACGAACATCCTATGAATATGACAAGGAACGTCACCAGTAGTCTATGCGTCATATTACCGGTTGCCTCTCCCAGATGATGGCCCCGATCAGGCCGAAGGCCATCAGTAATAACACCCACCAGGGGAATATGCCCATTGTGAAGAACAGTATAGACAGGCCCATCCCGGTGATGGTTGTCAATACGAAGTGCTGCGGCTTTTCCGTGTCCTTCTTGGTGTCAAATCCCAGATGGACACCGAACATGGCAAGAATGACGATAAACCATGCCAAGCCCAGCCACGCCAGCCTTTCATTGAGGAAGCCGCCTATGCTGAGTAGTTGCACAAAGGGGTACAGTGGATTGCCGCGCAGCCTGACAAGATCCACATCGCCCGTCATTGCCTCGGGATCGGGGTTGATGATGTCCGTGCTACCCGGCGCCAGGTACTGATAATAGTAAGACTCGTTGTAGGACTGGTCGAATTGCAGCTCCGACATCTCGGTGCTGATACCGACGGGGTTGGTGCCCCAGGTGATCGTAGCATCGTGGTCGTTTTGCTCATCCAGTAGGGTAGCCCCCTGGATAATAGAGGCGGGCTTATATTCCAGTTCCAGTACCCCATCTATCGCCATCTGTATATCGTCGATATACGGGCAGACATTGTTCTGGTTCCACTGCCAGTCATTCCCGTTGTCGTTCCATTCCCAGGAAAACCACACGGAGGCATGAGCCGTAGTTGCAGTACCACTAGTTGAGGTAGCGAATAATATCCCGAAGTGTTCTGTTTCATAGGGGGTAGAGGAGATCCCGTTATACGTTCCACTTGTGAATGCCGCGATAGTGTACGGCCCCTTAATTGTTCCGTCACCCATGTCAACCACACTGGCACAGATATTGCCCCCACTCAGGTAGAATATGTAAACCACATTCGTATCGGTGTTATATGAAGCCGTAGGTGAAGTCCCCGTAGCAGCCAAAATAGTGGAACTCCAACTCCCGTCTGCATAGCGAATCTTCAT
>NZ_JABXWD010000781.1 GCF_019173545.1 Candidatus Magnetobacterium casense
TATACCAAAGGCTCCGCATTATCGAGCAGCCTGACCTCAAGGGTTCCCGCCGCACGCGCGCTTCTACCCGTGCCTATAATGCCTACTGTGAACTCCCTGCCGGGCAGATAGTCCTCTACGATGGCCGGCTGCTTATATTTTTTCAGGATGAACTCGCAGCGCCCTTTGAAATCTGTCTCGGTCCACACTATTGAGCCGGGCTCGATCCCCTTGCCAGTGCCTTCGCAAAGGGGTTTGACAAATAGTGGAAACCCATTTAAGGGTGGACACCCATTTAAGAGTGGGGCGGCATCAACCACGGCATAATCCGGTGTCGGCACACCGGCTGAGCGCACAACGGCCTTGGCCATCGCCTTGTCCAAGGCCAGGGCAAGCGTCAGAGGGTCGCTAAATGTATACTCAATGGCGTAGGCCTCAAGCAGGGCAGGTATCTGTGCCTCTCTGGAGCGCCCGTACATGCCCTCTGAGATGTTAAAGACAAGGTCCCATCTCATCCCGCGGGCAAGCTGCCCTACAAGGTCATAGATATTGCCTATAGCCGAGACCTCGTAGCCGGCCTTCTTAATACTCTGTGCCAGGCAGTCTATAGTCTCCTCGGAGTCGAACTCCGCGGTCTCCTCACTGGAGAACCCCATTGCCTCGTATGTCTTTCTCAAGTCAAATGTGAGGCCGATGTTCACTTGGCCTCAGGCGTAAACAGGGTTTTTTGTTTTCTTCTCTTATAGCGGGCCGTATCTACAGGGAGCTTAGAGCCCTTGGGCTGCCTTACCGGAACATCCTTCTGTTCCTTATCAATGGGATTGTGATACCTGATAATCATCCCCTCGTAGTTTCTCAGAATTACCTCGTCATCCGATGCCGAAAGCAGATAAAAAGGCTGCAGAGGGACCTTGCCGCCCCCGCCCGGGGCATCCACAACAAATGTCGGGATACAGAGCCCGCCGGTAAAACCCCTCATCTGCTCCAGGATATCTATACCCTTCCAGATGCTCGTCCTGAAATGCTCGACCGAGTTTACCGGGTCGCACTGGTATAGATAATATGGACGCACCATTATCCTCTGAAGCGCGTGGCACAGC
>NZ_JABXWD010000782.1 GCF_019173545.1 Candidatus Magnetobacterium casense
GGTGGTAATCCTGTTTCAACCGGAGATACGTCAGGCGTTGGCGCATATGGGAAAGGCGTCGTTCTTTACCCTCACCTCGGCTGAAGAGATCAAGTCGCTCGATGAGATCGTCAAGGCGGCCGTGTCGCTTTCGGCCAGGAGGATAGGCGCCCTTATTGTGCTTGAGCGCGAGACAACCCTCAAGGATTACATAGAGATCGGGACTCTTATGGATGCACGCATAACCAGGGAGTTGTTGTTGAGCGTTTTTCATCCCACTTCACCAATCCACGACGGGGCAGTGGTAATCAAGGGCAACAAGATTGTAGCCGCAGGCTGCTTCCTGCCAATCAGCTTCAGGCCGGACATAGACAAGATGCTGGGGACAAGACACAGGGCCGGTCTTGCCATCACTGAGGAGACCGATGCTATAGTCCTGATAGTATCCGAGGAAACGGGCGACATATCCATAGCAAACGCCGGCGAAATGGAGAAAAAACTCGACATGGTACAAATCCGTGAAAAATTGACGGATATCTTCACAGAGGCGGGTAAGAAGAAGGTATGAAAAAGCTCCTCACCGATAACATGGAACTAAAGGCCATCACCCTTGTTCTTGCGCTGTTACTGTGGTTCTTTGTAACCCTTAAGGGACAATCGGACGTTATCCTTGAACTACCCCTGGAGTATAAGAATATCCCCAAGGGGTTTGAGATCGTGAAATCAAGCAGCAACTTTGTCAACATCAGCGTAAAGGGTCAGGAGCGGTTGGTCAAAAACATTGACCCAAAGGACATCAGCATCTACGTGGATCTGTCCAATGCCAAAAACGGTGAGACCATAGTGAACCTCAGTAAAGAAAACGTAAAGGTTCCTGCCTCCGTAACCGTCAACAAGATTACCCCCGCACATGTTGTCGTCCACATGGAGGAGACCATTGCCAAAATCGTCCCTGTAAAAGTGGTCATCAAGGGACAGCCCCAGCGGGGATTTGTGGTGACAGATACGATAGTCTCCCCGGAGGAGATTAGCATAGAGGGCTATAAGCGTGACTTGAAAAATATAGGCTTCATCGAGACACAACCGGTTAATATACGC
>NZ_JABXWD010000783.1 GCF_019173545.1 Candidatus Magnetobacterium casense
TTTAAGATAGAAAACGGTATGAGCTTTTGCTGATCACACACCAGATAGTCACACCCTCGCCAATTTTGTCCCAAAAAAATATCGCTCACACCTTCACTGAGAATTGCTGAAAATATTCGGATAATGTTGCAATCACTTGGGATATTATTATACAATGCCCCATATGAAGTTCAAACCTAAAAGAAAGAGGCTGTGGCTATCGATACTCATACGTTGGACTGTTATTGTGGGCATTGTTGTATCGACCGTGGTATACATAGAAAGTATGCCGGGTGAGTTATACAAGGGCGTCCTCAGACCGTTGTCTGCGGAGGAGGAGCTATTAAAGCAGAATCTCAGACAACACGTGGTCAAGCTGTCACAAGAGATCGGCCACAGAAACACGGAGCACTACAAGGGCTTGGAGGCCTCTGTGGAGTACATCAGGGACGTCCTTGTTCGATACGGATATAGCGTCAGGTTTCAGGAGTACACGGTCAGGCACAAGACCGTAAAGAATATTGAGGCGCAGATTGATGCACCCTCCGATGAAATCATCGTAGTTGGCGCCCACTATGACTCGGTGCAGGGCAGTCCGGGGGCAAACGACAACGCCTCCGGTGTGGCCGCAACTCTGGAGCTTGCACGTCTTCATGCAGGGAAAAAGCACCGACGTACCTTACGCTTTGTGTTGTTTGTAAACGAAGAGCCTCCGTACTTTGAAACCGAAGATATGGGCAGCCGCCTCTATGCCAGGGAGGCCAGAAAGCGTGGTGATAAGATTGTCGGCATGGTCTCACTTGAGACAATCGGTTTCTACTCCGACAGTCCCGGCAGCCAAAAATATCCCTCTATACTCAAGTACTTCTATCCCGATACGGCAAACTTCATAGGCTTTGTCAGCAACATCTCATCACGGGGGCTTCTGTATCGTTGCATAAGGGCCTTCCGCAACACCACGGCATTTCCCTCCGTGGGCACCGTGGCCCCGGCGTGGATACCAGGCATAGGGTGGTCAGACCACTGGTCTTTTTGGAAGGATGACTATCCGGCGATCATGGTTACGGACACCGCCCCGTTTCGCTACGTACACTATC
>NZ_JABXWD010000784.1 GCF_019173545.1 Candidatus Magnetobacterium casense
ATCAGGGTTACCCTGGTATATTTCGTACACCTTCCGGGCTTTCCTGGTACTGACTTTATAGTTCTCGTCAAGAGGACATAGCCTTAAAGCTCCGATAACAGCGTCTTTTCCGGGGTCAACATTGGTTTCTATGAACTCCTTAACGGCTATCCAGTTCTCCCGGTGGTAACAGTCCATCTGCGAGGGTATGAACCACGATAGAGAATAGATAAGCGCCGCTATGTATAAAGACATAAGGCTTAAGGCGATCTTAGGATACAGTTTTCTTGCGCTTCGGTATCCTTCTACGGTTAAGACGAGGAAGGCAACGGAACACATCGGGAGATACCTCGCTGATAGGCGTATGGGATACACCAGCAGAAGGAGCAGCACCGGGCCTGCGAGTAGAAGCCACATTCTTCTGTTTCTCGCACACCACAAGAACAATACGGGAATGCCATATAACGCCGTTATTGGATGTGTAATTGATGCCCACGCCTGTTTTGGGGTCATAAAAGAGTATTGCACACCGCCGGCGAAGTTTAAAACTAACCCTCCGAGTTTCTTTATCACACTTATCAACGACCATTGAAACCCCCTGTCTGCTTTAAAACATTCTTCTACGAAAGACTGATAGGCTATTAAGGACAATGAGCCTAACAGCCACGGTAACATCCAGAAAGCTATAGGCACGGCGAAAAGAAGCATCCATGCGTAATGCTCGGTCAAGAGGGCGCACGGGAACGCCCATTTATACCCGCATAGGACGAGTAATGAGAACATCAGTAAAAGACCGTATCCCCTGGTCTCCCCTGATAGGTGTATGAAATACGGGTTTATAGCGAAAATTAGCGTGGCGAGGCGATCGTGGGTAAGTTTCCAGATCAGGTAGCACGATATAATCCCCGCCACGAGGGGTATCAAGCGGTATCCCCCGAACCAGTAAAGTATGAACTGGAGCGGAGGGTGAACATCGTTGAACGCTACTTGTATCATTTCTCGGAAAGGGCGCGAGGCGGCTTCTATCGTGAACATCTCATCACCCCAGAAAGAACGCGGATGGAGGTAGTACACGATCCGTATGAATATTCCAA
>NZ_JABXWD010000785.1 GCF_019173545.1 Candidatus Magnetobacterium casense
CGTCTACGCGTGGATAATGGACGGTGTCAAGATACAGGGTAGCAGCGGCTTTGTGGCCAAGGGGATACCACATCAGTGGCAGATCAGGTCAATCGCCGACTACGATGGCGACGGCAGGAGCGACGTACATCTTCAGGATGTCGATTCCGGCAATATATACGTCTGGCTGATGGACGGCATAAAGATCAAGGGCGGAGATTTCGTTAGGCCCAAAGGCGGCGCTGCTCAGTCGATTGGAGTGTTGGTGCGTGTTTCCGGTGCTGATACATGGGCCGTCAAGTCGGTTGGAGACTACAACGGCGACGCCATGAACGACATGCTCTGGCAGGACGGCTCAAACGGCGACGTCTACATCTGGTTCATGGACGGCACGACAATCAACTCCGGAGGCTACGCGGATCAGGGCGTCCCAAGCGACTGGAGCATTTACTAACACGCGGTGAGAGAAAGAAAAGAGAAAGAAAAGGGGGCGGTCTGTGGCAGGGGTGCCTCACCCCCTCCGCCCCCCTTTGAACCCCCCTGCAAGGGGTCACGGACCCCTTGACCCCCTTATATAGATACCCTTAATTCTGTGATGTTGTCTTCGATTTTCGCACACAAAGTATCTGAAAATATGTTAAAATAGAGTATGAGATTTGTTGACGTAAAGAGTGACATAGCCTTTAAGAAGATATTTGGCAACGAACGCAAGAAAGAGATACTGATATCTTTTTTAAACGCAGTGTTAAGTCTCAATGGGGATAGAGAGATCGGTGACATAGAGATACTTAATCCCTATCAGATGCCCAAGATGGAGGGTCTAAAAGAAACTATACTGGATATCAAGGCGGTAGACAAAAGCGGCGTAACGTTTATAGTGGAGATACAGATACAAAAGCAAAAGGGATTTGAAAAACGGGTATTATATTATACAAGCAAGGCATATATAGGCCAGTTAGGAAGGGGAGAGGATTATCCAAATCTAAGGCCGGTGATATATATAGGCATCGTGAATTTTGAAATATTTGAAGGCAATAACTACTTAACAAGGCATCTGATATTGAACAAAGATACGCTTAAGAGGGAAT